>DAOKYU010000016.1 GCA_035325995.1 Thermodesulfobacteriota bacterium
GTATAGTATTTGGAGGATTTAGCGAAGGAACGATGATTTTGCACGCCTCGCGTGCTAGAGGAATGTGGCGAGGAGACGCGTGATCTGCTCCAGCCTGCCCTCGCCCACGATGTACCTGGAGAGATAGTATTCCGTCGGGGAAACGGCGCGCCCTCCCCTCCGCCGGTTGGCTACGGAACAATAAACCTCGCGTCCGTCGCCGCTTACGCCGTGCACCGTGCTTACCCACGCCTTTACCTCGTCCGGGTCGTCGGCGACGGCGTCGGGGCCCATTACCAGCTCGTCCGCGCCGGTGGACAGATCGATGCGGCGGACGGAATCCCACGCATAGCCGTCGTAATTGCCGTTACGCTCCTCGACGCGTATGACGTTCGTGTAAAGGTGCGGCGAGACGGGCGAGAGAGCGGGGTCCTCGAAGCTGAGTGAAGGGTCGTCAGGCGTAAGCTTCCGGTATTTTTCGTCCGCGACGCCCCTGCCCCAGAGGCTCTTTATTCCGTATCCGCTGCCGATGCTCCTGTAGAAGTGTGCGAGAAGGGTCCCGGAGTGAGCGTCGAAAAATAGCTGTAAGAAATTGCTCTCCCCCGAGATCCCCACGAGTTCCCAATCGATTTTCATAGCGTTCCCTTGCGGATGTAGTTGTACGACCGGCTTGTTGTACGGGCTGACGAGCGCTGTACAGTGCCTTTCAGGCACCCTCGAAAGTTCTATTATGGAGACTCGGGCAGGGGTTGTAAAGTCTGAAATAAGTACAAGATTTGTTATTCCGAGATAAGACCATGCTAAGACTTTTCAAACGAAATGCCCGTAAACAAAGGGCCGAATGACGTAGTAAAAAAACGGGAGAAACGATCCGGCCGGGCCGGAATCACGCGTACACCGACAGCCATTTCCGGATGACGGAGACGACGTATTCCCTTTCCTCCGGGGTGAGCTCGCGGCCCTCGCGCGGAATGCCGTGCCACTTTTCGAGACACTTCCGGCAGCACGTCGCAGTCGCGTGCTGGGCGATGAAGGCGGGGTGGTTACGCATCGGGGTCTGCCTGCCGTCGTTCGGGATGCCGGCGGGCGCGAGGCGCTCGTCTACGAACGAGCGGGCGTGGTCGAGGACGGCGTCGAGACCTTTAGCGCGGAGGTATTCGAGCTCCCTGCCGCGGAGGCGGAAGCGCGAGCGGAAGGCGGACCTCCCGAGACGCTCGAAGAGCCTGTCGAGATTTCGCATGAGCATCGGGCCGCGGAGCCCCGTGTCCCCACTGTGCGGACATGGCACGAGGCTCCGGCAAGGCAAACTCGTTACGGCGTTATGACCACCTTTATCGCGTTCTCGGCCTTACTGTCCATGAGCTCGTATCCGCGCGGCGTGTCGGCCAGCGGCAGGTCGTGCGTTATGACGGCAGTAGGGTCGATCTTCCCGCTCTCTATGAGCGGCAGTAGCTTCAGGATGTAGTTCTTCGCCGGGCAGACGCCGCCCCTGAACGTGAGGTCTTTAAGGTAGAAGTCGAGCATCGGCACCGGGAGCTCCTGCACCATGAAGCCTATGAACGATATCGTGCCGCCGGGACGGGCGACTTTCATCGCGTCGAGAACGGCCTGGTTCGAGCCGATGCATTCGAGCGCGACGTCCACCCCCTCGCCGTTCGTGAGGCCCATAATCTGCTCGACGGGGTCGCCGTTCTTAGAATTTATGACGTAGTCGGCGCCGAGCTTCTTCGCGACGTCGAGCCTGAAGTCGTGGTGTCCGACCGTGATTATCTTCGAGGGGCCGAAGAGCCCGGCCGAGGCCGTGGCCAAAAGCCCGAGCGGCCCGTCGCCGAATACCGCCACCGTATCGCCCGGCTTTATGTTGCCCCACTCGGCGCAGAAGAACGCCGTCGAAAATATGTCGCCGAGGAAGATTACGCTGTCGTCCGCGATTTCGGACGGCACCTTTTCGAGCGTGGTGTCGGCGAAGGGTATCCGGACGTACTCGGCCTGCCCGCCCCAGAACCCGCCGAGGGCCTCGCCGAAGCCGAAGCAGCCGCCCCCGCCCGCGCACGCCGTCGGATAGCCCTTCCGGCAGTTCGGGCAGACGCCGCAGCCCACCCAGAACGGGGCAACGGCCTTGTCGCCTTTTTTGAAGTTCTTTACGCCCTTGCCGGCGTCTTCGACGACGCCCATGAACTCGTGCCCGACGACGAAGCCCTCGTCGAGCGGGATGTTGCCCCTGTAGAAGTGCAGGTCCGAGCCGCAGATCGCGCTCTTCGTGATCCTGAGTATTACATCGCCGTCGCTTTTCATTACCGGATCGGGGACCGTCTCGATCCTCACGTCCCTCGCGCCGTGGTATACGTTAGCCTTCATAAGCTTGCCTCCGCCTGAGTTTTATCAAAATGTTAACCAATGGGATTGTATCTGCAAACGCGGCGCGGTCGGGCATGCGCAGGCGCCCTATCCATCCATCTTCTCGACCCAGCCGGCACGCCACCCGGGGGCGTCGAAGGGCCGGCTCCAGTAGGCCGTCTCCTTCGCTATCTTTCCGTCCCGGAATTCGAAGACGAATACGCACTTATACACCGAATCGCCGCCGTAATCGAGCGTGGCCTCGGCCACGACGACCTCGCCCGCGCTCACCATGCGCCTTGGCGTTATCGTGGGCAGGCCGGGGAACGCCCCGTATATCGCCCGCCTGTTGTCGCCGCCGACTATCCTTTCGCCCGACTGCGGCCATTCCATCACGGCGTCTTCGTGGAACAGCTCGTCCATTACCGCCACGTTCCTGCCGTTGATGCAGCCTATGAGCCTTTCGACCACCTTTTCGTTCTCCCTCGCCGCCATAGCACTCCCTCCCTCGGGGAGCCGCTACGCAGGGCCCCCATAGAGGAGAATATAGAAGATCGGCGGGTGTGAAGTCAAGACCATGAAAAAGGACAGAAATCGAAGTCTGCCGCTGTCCCTTTATCCGGCGATTATTTGCCGCTTTCTAAATTTTTAGGGTTAACGTATTCTTTAATAATGCAGGAATCTTCCGAATGCGTTTACGTGTCATAAAGCTCGATGCCACAGTGGTTTAGAAGTTACAGGATTGACAGAATAAGCAAAAATCGACAATATCATGGTATCTTTAATAGCGTAAAAGCATGGAATTTCCTGTACGGAAACTATATCGTCACGGCTCTTATAGCATAAAGATCGATTGAATACGCCAAGGGGGTAAGTCTTGATGTCGGTTCGTACCATAAATCTGGACATCGTGATTTATCGGGAAGATGGATTATGGGTGGCTCATTGTTTACAGCTGGATATTGTAGCGGCTTCACAAACTGTGGAAGAAGCACAGTCCGAAATCATGGAGCTTATCAAGGCCCATACGGAATACACCATTGAACATGACGATTGGGAACACTTCTATCACCCTGCTCCTGAGAGGTATTGGGCGCTGATACCGAAAGCTCCATCGGTCGAAGATAGCGTAATTGATTTCTCGGAGATCGAAACAAAGGTTCCAAACAAGGTGGATCCTTTTGACAAACCGGTTTTCTCGATGAAGAACTGGCACAGCGATCACATTTTCAAAAAAGATATTAACCACTGTACCGCGTAAAATCTTATGAGGTAATATGTGTCTCAAAAAGGCCCCCTTCGATTTCGGGAATTATATTCGAGGCTGGAGCCCTTCGGGGTTCGTATAATGCAAGGCAGGGGGAAAGGCTCGGAAATTATTTTATTAAGGCCTGTAGAGCCCGGCGGCAATAAGGGTCCGAGATATCCTGTTAGACATCATAGCGATAACGATATGATTCCACTGGGTACCATAATGGCATGTCTTCGCAGACTGGAAATACCCCCTGAAGATTTTTGGGGATAACGTTTTTACCAACCATCGCGCCCGGCTGCTCGTCGTGAATGTTCCAATGTTTAACACCTCTGCATAAACCACTTACGACTTAAACCACTTCACAACCCGGTTCATATTCACCGGATCCGTCATATAGGTACTTAAACATTCAAGGTAATGGGTGACTGACCTAAAAATACGGGGCCAAACGGCGTAACCCGCCAGTTGCCGGGCCCGGTATGCGGCTTGGGAGCGGACAATTCGCCATTCATACCGGGCCACAGGATCAACGCCCCGAAGGGCTGGATGGGAGAAAAATACGCGGGCGCGCTCCCCAACGCACCCGCTTCGGAATGCCGGGGCTTTCAGCTCGTGCTCAGAAGCTCGCAGTACTTGTCGAACGCGGATACCGTGCTCTCAAAAGCCTGCTTACGACACTTTCTGATGTTCTCGGCGAGCGCCTCGGCCTTCTTCTTTTTGATTTCTATAATGTCTTTCCCCAGATCGCTGAAATATTCCAGCTGATTTACAAAGGGGTTATGCCTCCGATACGGAGCCAGGTACTTCATCTCGAATACGTTCTTCAGAAAATCGAGGTATCCGAGATGTGCTGCGAGCCCCATCTCGAGACAGGCGTCGGCGGCGTTGCCGAACTGTTTGAAAGCCTGCATACCCATCCCGAAAGCGTTCTTGTAAGCGCCCCTCATCGTGGTATCCATGGCTTCTTCGCCTCTTTCCGCTTCTTCGGCGATCGCTTCTGCGTTATTTCTAACGACTTTCATATCTCGCCTCCTTGTCCCGAATTACAGTAACTTTTATTGCATAATTCGTGCCGTGAACGGTTTTCAATATCGGGAGCGGGTTAGCCGAACGACGCCCGGCAGAGAGTGTCGAGTGTCAGAAAATACCACAGCGGCCGGCAGTCGCACGCAATCGAAGCAGCAAACTTACAGACACTTCACCCCACCGCGCTTCCGGCGTCTGGATTCTCCTGCCTCACTATTTCGGAAACCACACTAAGTGCGCGGCGGCATTCAATGTGCGGACGGGATCTCTTCGGTGAGCCCGAGGATGTCGAGCAGACGCTGCCTGAGCTCGATGGCCTCGGCGATGCGGGCGCTGGGGAATTTGTGGGCGGGGAATTTTTCCATGGCGTCCCACAGGCCGCGCATGCTGTGGCTCGACGCGCGGGAGACGACGTCCTGAAACGACGGGGTTATATCGACGTCGAAATCGAGGTAATCGAGCGAGTGATGAATCGGCGGGTCGACCATGACCGTCACCGGGCTGCAGAGGACGTCCCTTCCGCGTATGTCGGTCGCGTCGGCGAAGGGCGTCGGCTTGTGGAGATACCACTCGACCTTGTCCTTGTGCTTCATGAACTCTTCGATGAATTCGTTTACGGAGTTTATCATGCGCAGAGCCCCCCGGGGCTTATATAAATTTAGTATGCGGACAGGGGAGATTATTGCAAGCGGGCAGGCCACGTGTGCTGGAATTCGAAATAGCGAGGTACCGCTATTATCACCAGCCGCGCTTCCGGTGGTTACAGCAACTTCGGCGCTACGCCGAAAATCACATAATATTGCAAGCTGCGTAAGCAGCGAAGCAATACAATATCGGGCCGTCAAAATTCGCGCACGCCACGCGTGCTGGATATCGACGTAGCAGCTTTGGAAATTCATAGTACCGCTCGGTCGTCTGTTCTATTTAATCACCAGCCCTGCCACGCCGAAGACATCGAGTGGATGAGCGTTAAAAATCCGATGTGGGGCTGTGGGCCGGTGGAGGATTTAGCGAAGGAACGATGATTTTTAGGCGGACTGTGTCCGCAGACAATCGAAGTAGCAGCATTACGCTATTACCACCCGACGCGCTCCAGATGGTTTTAGCAACTTCGGCGCTACGCCGAAAACGACACTACGTGTCCCCGGCCCGTGATTTTTTCTACTTTTCATCAAGGAAAAGTAGAAGACTTTCGTCTTTCGCCTTTGCTTTTTTCTGTTAAATCTTTAAAGACTAGATCCTGAAACAAGTTCAGGATGACAGACTAAAGGATGACGGATTAAAAACATGGATTCCCGATACAAGCACTCGGGAATGACATCTTAAGAATCCAGAATCAATCAGTCGTTGCGGTGTGTTTGCCGCGACTCCATACTTCCGTCATCCTGAACTCGTTTCGGGATCTAATTTTTTCGGTTTTGTTTGCGCAGGAAGGCGACCGATTCCCCGCCCGCTCGAAATCGTTGGGAATGACAAAGAAAAAAATGAAGGATTAAATCCCCCTATTCCTCACACGTTCGGAATTATCCCCCTTTTTCTAAGGGGGATGAAAGACAAAGACTGAATTCCCGATTAAGACATTCGGGAATGACAAATCTGACGGACTTGATTCCAGCACACGTGGCGCGCAGGGGAGCCGGGGCCCCCCTTATATATTTAAAGTGAATTCCTACGCCGCCGCCTTTCTCCTGCGGACGACTATGTATCCGGCAACGCCCATGAGCGACGCCGCTGCGATGAGACCCCACTCCGAAAGCGCAGGTATCGGGAGAACCGTCCAGATCACTTCGACGGGAGACGAGATTACTTCACCTTCAGAGCCTTCGAATGAGGCGGTTACAGTATCCGTGCCGACGGCGAAGCTGGAATAGGTCCACGACAAGAGGCCGTCGGGGCCTGTCGTGCAGTCGGGGTTAGGCGAGCATATTCCGTAAACACCGCTCCTCTTCCCCTCGCTCGGACCCGAAACGACCCTGAACGTTACGAGAGCTCCCTCAACCGGCGAGCCTTCCTCCGTCACAGAGGCCGTGACAGTCTGCTCCGAGCCCGCCGGGCCCGAGGAAGATTCCGGGGTCAGGTCGATGATCTGATCGGGAAGCGCTTCGCACGGACAGATCGAACGCCTGGAACTGGGACCACACGGGTCCCCCTGCTGGTCCATTCCGGTCCTGTGATTGAGCGGGCAGCTATCCGCGCTCGAGCAGTACAACTGGCCGAGCAGCCCCCCGCCGACCGTATGGTTGCCGGGCTCATCTTCGAGGCAGTCGTATCGCCCGGGAAAGAAAGATATGGAGCCTCCCAGACCGAGCGCCTCGCTTATAGCCTGGCACTCAGCCGCCGAGTTCTGAGCCTCGAACCATACCTGGTCATCTTCGATGACCTGCAGGCCGAGCGCCGCGCAAACCTCGTTACACGCCTCGCCGCAGGCCTGGTCGTTATAACACCAGTCGAGCCCGTTGGCCCTGACGCAAACGGCCTCTGCGCGGTGCACGGGAACAAGCACAACCAAAAGAAGAAAAACGGCGGAAAAGGCAGAGAGTATCTTTTTCATATTACCATCCTCCAAACTCGATTAATGTGTAAAAATACACATTACTATAATTAAATGGCAAAAACAATAATGTTAAGACAGGCTTAACGAAATTTTAAATAATTGAACGCAGACCGGGGGGCCACCGTCGCTTCTTTCCGGGCGGTGCCGTACGACGGGCTCCGATTAATTGTGAAGCTCAAACAGCCGCCGCACGCTTCCTGCGCGCGTATAGCAGCCCCGCGATTCCGAGCGCTCCGGCCATGGCCATCACGCCCCATTCGCCGAGGGTGGGAATGGGACTGGCCGGCGCTATGCAGGACACATCGTCGATTGCGAAATTGAACTGGCTGCCGCTATTCACCTGCGCCGCCCTGAACGTAACGGACTGCCCGGCGAACTGGGAGAGGTCGAAATCGACCGGAGTGTAGCCCAGAGTCAGCGGGTCTCCGGGCAGTGTTTGAAATACATTCAGGAGCAGGCCGGACGAAACCGTGAACGGGTCGGCATCGGTGCTTATTATATCGATCCTCGCCTGCTGGTTTGGGCCCATGTCAAAGAACAATCCCGGCCCTATGACGAAGCCCGCCGCAGAAGTATGGCAGAAGTATGATAGTACACGATCACGGAGCACGCAACTTCGGCCCCGTCCGGAATGGTGATGTCCTGAAGGAGCACCTGCGAACTGTGGAAACCCTGAAACGTCGCAGCCGCAAAATTGCCCACCGGCGGAGGGGGTAGAGAGAAAAAATCCCCCCCGGTGTATACGGACCAGTCGCCGGCGCTGTCCGGCAACCGTAAAACCGTCCAGCCCTCAAAATCCCCCGTCTCGAAACTGCCGTTCGTGACGAACTCCGTCTGGGCCGAGGCGAAAATAGGGACAATGACCATGGCCGATAAAAAGGTTAGAACACACGCTGCCATTCCGATACAAGTCATATACCACATCCTCCTCAAGGTTCAGTAAGCTGATTATATCAGTCGCAAATTAACAAATAAATACGATTTCTCAAATAATAAAAAATCGTTGTCCGGGCCGTCACACGCGGGCCGGGCAAAGCCGGAAAAAAAACAAGGCCGTGTGGAGGCCCGGACGGCCCCCGGCATGAGGGGAGAGACTGTGGATATTGGACACAATATCGTGAAATTACAGATCGTTAGACAGGCCATTCCGAATAATTAAAGCTATTGATTAAAATAGTTGAGACAAAATCTTAACATTTGCGATTGAATGCATTATAATTAGGCAGGAATTCTTAAAGGAGGAGTCCATGACGCGCCTAATCCTTCCGGCTGCCGCACTAATCGCGGCATTCCTGGTTATAGTGCCGCCCTCGTTCGGACAAAACCCCGAAGGAGTAGGCGTTGTCGTGGATATCGACTGGCCGTCCCAGCCGGGCCACAGGCGCTTTAACGTCGCCGACGGCGACATCGTGACGGGACGGTTCGGTTATTACAAGCCGCCGAAGTATCTTAACCTCCCCATCGTGACGGACACGAACAACGTCATCATGATAACGAAGCCGATCAATCACGCGCGCGCGTATATAATGTTCGACGCGATAGACACGGACCCCGAGTTCATGAAGGAGAGGCTCGGGAACATGGAGGGCGAGATTAGGGACGTCGGCACGGACGAATGGGCGCTCCGGCTCGGCGACCAGGTCCACATTCAGACCGAGGACTTCCACGGCATGACGAAGGTGAACCTTACCGTAATCCGCTGCGGCGAGAGGCTCCCCATAGCGCAGTACTCCTTCATCAACCACCTGACGTTCCCGAGGCCGCCGGACGACCCGGCCGCTCCATACATTCCCTACATTTCGCAGATGGAGTAAGGCGGGCCACCCCCGCCGGAAATCCGAAGTAGCAACGTATTGCTGTTACTACCCATCGCGCTCAAGATGCCCGTAGCGCTCGAATCCGCTATGTCGAAAACGACACTTACGTGTCCGCACGTTTGGAAGACAGCACGCCGGCCATGTATGCGGCCGAAACGGCTACGCCCGCGCCTATCACCGACTCGAAAAATCTGAGCGCCGCGTTTTCTATCGGGGCCTGGTTGCCCGTCGTGACGGACACCATCATGACGACCGATATGGTTACACCTGTGAGCTTGATATGGTCGGGCAGCCTGAGCAGGTAACATATGAGCGCGCCCGCGCCAAGGCACGCAGCGAACCCGGGCAGGGAGAAAGCGAAGAAATGGAGATACGCACCGCTCACGGCCGCGCCGATAAGAGATCCGATTGACCTGAGCTTTGCCGAGCGCAGGACATTGGTGCGGATGTCGTCGTAGACAATCACGCCTGAAATGACCGACCAGAAGCCGCCGACCGCTGAAGAAGAGTCATGGAACAGGGCCGTAAAACTAGATCCCAGAAAATATCCGGCGACCGCTATCGCAGCGTAAATCAGCACCGAGCGCAACGAGGAAGATATGTCCATTTTTGTCGATCCGGCACGCGCCGGGGCCCGAACCGTGGCTTGAATCTACAGATTGAGTTACACGATACATTTGTAACCGGAAAGAGTAAAGGGGGTGGCCACTTACAAATAGACGACCGGCCCGTGGTTTTTACTACTTTCATTAGAATGTTTTGGTCAGTGTTGCCATAGAACAGCGGCAGACAGGCTTTCGTGTAGTCGGCCGGGGCTCATACAGTACAGCGCCAGCGCAGAAGAAATCAAAACATCAGGATCTCATTTTTAATTTTCCTTGATAACCACACGTTGCCCCAAAGTATTAAATATATTAATATGAAGAAAACCTTCAGGGTCCGTCTGTCACGTGCTCGAAAAATACATATCCGAAATATTCGCTACCTCCAGCAATGAAGACGCGAGAGAAGAAAGCTTCTACCACGCTCTCAAGAATCTCCTCGAAGAATACGCCGCCGGCATAAACAAGAAGAATGTCCAGGTGACGACCCTGCCCAAAAGAACAGAGGCCGGGAACCCCGATTTCAGGGTGTGGGACGGGAAACAACAAATAGTCGGCTACATTGAAGCCAAATTTCCCGAGACCGACCTCAACCGCATAGAGGACAGCGAACAGTTAAGGCGGTATCTGGAGACTTTCCCTAACCTTATACTCACAGATTTCTTTGAATTCAGGCTGTACAGGAACGGGCAATTAATAGACAAGGTACGGATTGGAAGACCCTATACCCTGAGCAAACTGAAGGCCGCCCCGCCCTTGGAAAACGAAGCGGGGTTTTACAGCCTCCTCGAAAAATTCTTCTCCTTTTCCCTGCCTAAAATCCTCTCTGCAAAAAGCCTCGCCATCGAGCTTGCGAAAAGGACGCGGTTTCTAAAGGACGAGGTCATAACCCAGGAGCTTAAAGAAGAAGAGGACGGACAGGGAAAGAAATTCATCACAGGATTCTACGAGGCTTTCAGGAAATACCTGATTGCGGGGCTTACTAAAGAGGATTTTGCCGACCTCTATTCACAAACCATTACATACGGGCTCTTCGCCGCAAGGACGAGGTCCGAAAACGGCTTCAACAGAAAACTCGCCTATAACAATATCCCTCACACAATCGGGATATTAAGAGAGGTGTTCAGCTTCATTTCCCTCGGCGAAGTACCGCAGCAGATGGAATGGATAATCGACGATATTTCCGAAGTTCTTGCGGAAACGAACGTCAAGAAGATACTCCACGATTATTTCAGGGAAGGCAGGGGAAAAGACCCGATTATTCATTTCTACGAAACATTCCTGTCAGAGTACGATCCCGCGACCAGAGAGAGGCGGGGCGTATACTACACCCCCGAGCCTGTCGTCTCTTATATTGTCCGCTCGCTGGACATAATTCTCAAGGAAAAATTCGGCGAGCCGGACGGGTTCGCCGGCAGCTCCGTAACCGTGCTCGACCCCGCCGCGGGGACGCTCACCTTCCCGGCCGAGGCGGCAAAGCTCGCTGTGGGGGAGTTCGTCTCGAAATACGGCGAAGGCGGGAAAGAAAATTTCATAAGGGAATATATTCTCAGGAACTTTTTTGCCTTTGAGCTCATGATGGCCCCGTATGCGATCGGACATCTGAAAATCTCGTTCCTGCTGGAGGAGCTCGGCTACAAGCTCAAAGAGGACGACAGGTTCAAGCTCTATCTGACAAACACGCTCGAAATGGAAGACCTCGAACAGACGGACCTTCCCGGAATGGCCTCACTCTCCGAAGAGTCGCACCTGGCGGGGAAGGTGAAGAAAGAGCAGCCCATATTAGTCATTATGGGAAATCCGCCGTATTATGGCCACTCCTATAACGCAAGCGATAAATATATAACGCTCACATCTAAAAACGGAAAGGAGAGAAGAAAGAAAGTTAAAACGTGGATAGGCGAGTTGATAGAAGATTACAAAGTAATCGACGGAAAGCCCTTAGGGGAGAAAAACCCAAAGTGGCTCCAGGATGACTACGTCAAATTTATTCGATTCGCACAGTGGAAGATTGATCTAGAGGGAGAAGGTGTTCTGGGTTTCATCACAAATCATGGATATCTCGATAACCCTACTTTTAGGGGTATGCGCCAATCGCTCATGAAGAGTTTTGATGAGATATATATTCTTGACTTGCACGGCAACATCAAGAAGAAGGAAAAAAGCCCGGATGGATCGAAAGATGAGAATGTTTTTGAAATAATGCAGGGAGTGTCTATAGGGATATTTATTAAAAATAAGCGAGCGTGTGAGAAGAAGTTTTTTTATGCCGAGATATGGGGGGCGCAAAAAGCTAAACACGATTGGCTGCGGGATAACAACCTGACAACAACTAGGTGGAAGGAACTTCATCCAAAACCTGAGCCTTACTTATTCGTTCCAAGAAATGAAGAGCTACTCGGAAGTTATGAGAAGTGGCGTAAAATCACAGAGATTTTTCCAGTCAACAGCGTTGGAATTGTAACCGCAAGAGATTCACTTACAATCAAATGGTCCCACGAAGAGGTCTGGCAGACAGTACTTAATTTCTCAAAACTCGACTCTGAAATTGCACGTCAGGCCTATTATCTGGGTAAAGACACAAGAGACTGGAAAGTAGAGCTCGCCCAAAAGGACTTATTAAAAAGTGGATTGAATAAAGAACTGATAGTACCGATTTTATACAGGCCATTCGACATAAGATACACATACTACACGGGCAACTCCCGTGGTTTTCATTGCATGCCGAGAGCAGAAGTTATGCGGCATATGATCAAAAAAAATGTTGCATTAATAACCGCCAGAAGCAACAAGTCAAATATATTAAATCATTTTATTTGCGGTAATACAATTTCGGAAGCAAAGAGTGGAGAATCAACAATTCAGTCATATCTCTTCCCCCTCTATCTCTACCCTGATACTGAAAAAAGAGACCTGTTCAGCCAAAAAGGCGGGGAAAGGAAGCCCAATATAGACCCCGATTTTTATAAAACCCTGAATGAAGCTTATGGAAAGGAATTAACTCCGGAGGAAATATTTTATTACATCTACGCCGTCCTCTACTCGAATACATACCGCACCAGGTATGCCGAATTCCTTAAAATTGACTTCCCGAGGGTTCCGTTTACGAAAGACCATGCGCTATTCGGGAAGCTCGCGGGGCTCGGGGAAGAGCTTGTAAACCTGCATCTTTTGAAATCACCCGGGCTCGATTCGCCGATAGCCAGATTCCCCATCGCCGGGGACAACAAGGTCGACAAGCCCTCTCACAACGACGGGCGCGTTTACATCAACAAAACGCAGTACTTCGACGGGGTAGAGAAAGACGTCTGGCAATACCAGGTCGGCGGGTACCAGGTTTGCAGTAAATGGCTCAAGGACAGAAAAGGAAGGACTTTGACTCTGGACGACATCAAGCACTACTGTAAAGTCGTCACCGCTTTGAGTAAAACGATAGAAATCCAGACAGAAATCGACAGGCTCTACGACGGCGTCGAAAAAAGCCTGATCGAGCTCGGATAATGGGAAGTGGGGCTGCGCCTGGTAGCCCCGCGGAGCATATGCAGGGGACTCCAATGTCCCCCTGACGGAACCTGTTGAGAGCCAGGCACTCTCTCAGCTTATGCCGGGAGATTTTCCCATATGCCCTTAGTTAAAATAATACACGAAAGAATAACGTATGGGTGGAGTTGCTGCGTACGGCCGCGACATCGGACGCGAGCAAGCAAGCATTCGGTCCCCCGGGCCGACTGCACGGAAGCCTATCCAATACCGCTCGAAAGCACCTCACTACAAAACAGACCCATCATATAATCCCCTCTCCCTTGAGGGGAGAGGGACAGGGGTGAGGGTGAACAATTCCAGAAATATAATGGGGGCTCCCTGACAGCCCCCTGAACATGCGCAGGGGACTCCGCACTCCCCTGACGGAACCTTTGGGATTCAGGCAATCCCTCAGCCAAAGGCACGGAGATTTTGCCGCATGCTCTTAATTAAATATTACACGATTCATTGTATCCCGATAGAGGAAAGAGAGGCGCTTCCTAAAAACAGGACCGTCCCATGGGTTTATATTGCTTTCATTATAAAAGCGAGATTCTGAATCAAGTTTCCGACTTCGCTTCGGACTCCGCATGTTTTTGTGTCGCTAGGAGCAGTACTGGATGAGCTTTGGCGTAGTCGGCCCAAGGCTCTTAATTCCTCGCTCGTTCGGAATCACCTTCCCAAAGGGGTCGGAAAGAGGGAATCGATGCGGTATTCGTTCGCGACCTCGCGCCAATTGGAATCGGGCCACCTTATGCTGGGCGATTCGTTGATTATCCGCTCCTCCCATTTCGGTTTTCCGACCTGCCTTTCCGGCTTCCTGCACGCACGGCGCGCATGGTCACTGACGAATTTCGTAGGTTCATAAACATGCTCGTTAAACATATGCCACACTCCGAACTCCCTCCCCTCCCCAAAAGAGGACCGGCCCGTGATCGCACGATACGGAACCGGCCCTCTTACAACGCGTGTCGTCACGTCCGGGCTGTCGGGCCCGGGTTGTTGTCGTCATTGTCGGTGCTAGAACGCCCTGTAGCGGCCGGGCTGCTCGAGCACGTTCTCGTCGGGCAGGTGCTCTGACGTATAAACGACTTCCTTCACGTCCTGCGGAACCCCCATTTCCTGGAAGCTCACGAGCCTGCCGTTCTGGAGCTCGGCGTTAATGATGTACCCCGTGGTCAGGGCCTTTTCCTGCCGGTCGTTCACCCTGATCTCGTGGGTCATGCCGGTGTCGGTCTCGACGAGCTTGATCATGTCGTCGCCGACGAGCGTCACGACGCCGACTATGCCAGCCGAGGAGCCTTCGATATTCCTCGGAGTGTACTGCATCTGCCTCTGCTGCTGCATGCTGCCGGGGCTCGCGGGCGCCGTGTAGCTGCCCTGAGACTGCGGCGCCCTCTGCATTTCGGCGTCGAAATCGGCCTGTCCACCCTCTGCGAATGCGCTTCCGGTCGCCGCCAGACCGAGGGCCGAGACAAGGGCCAATGCTAAAGTTGTGTTGATTAACCTCTTCATGATTATCACCTCGTCATGATATTTACTACTTGCCAGTATATTTGTGCAACGGGCGTGCCAGCGCGGGGCTCGCGGGAAATATCATGCGATCAGCGCGGTTTAGGGATAACGATGGGTTTTCAGCGGGGCCGGACTGTACGTATAAGAACTGGACAAGCTGTTTAAAGAACTACAGCGGCGCACTGCGTGGAGAATGATTTATTAATTTTCCGATAATTTTCTTGACATAATTCCCCAGTCCGTTACTATATTGATAACGATGTTCAATTTCATATTGACAGAGCGAACGGAAAGGGAAAATAAAAGGTCGGCATCCGCCGGCCCGAATGAAAAATTTGTTACCTCACCCTCCCCCGTCAACGCGGGTTTGGGACCCGGTAAAACAACTCTTGTCAAAGCTGTCACGCCAACAACGGCCGAGGCGCACTCTGTGGCGACATAACCTCCCTACAGTTATACGTCGCCGCTTACGCCACTATGGTCGTGGGTCCCAACCCGTTGCCGGGGTTTCAGTAAACCGGCTTTCTTCGAAAGCCTCCCGCACCGCGAGGTGCGGACAGTCCGGGGCGGCCCGGAGCGCTATTCATCAAATCCCGGGAGCGGAGACACTATTAACTTGCCATCTCACACACTCTACTTATTCTCCACTCCGCTCCCCCCGCACTACTATCCTTAGCTAATTGACGGCCGGAAAGGATCCGGCCCCGGGCGTCCGGCGGGTGCGCCGGTTTCGTTCTCCCGCGCCCGCTTATTTTTTTTCGGGATTGTCCACCACCATGCCGGTATGCAGCGCGAAAATCACGCGGTTCAGCATGTGGTGAACGTTAGTATAGCGGTCTTCGAGCTGGTACTGCGCGAGCTCGAGCCAGTCTATCAGTATGTCCGTGATAGGGATATTCTGGTCGGCGCACCGGGTCTTTATCAGCTTTTCCAGGTCGTCGACGCCCATTCCGAGGAGTTGAAATTCCTTTTCCCTGTCCGTAAGCTCAGACATTTTCGTGTCTCCCTTGCGTTCGTGTGTTCGCGCCCCGCCCCGCCGGCGTTATGCTCCGGAAAACGGCAGGCCGCGCTCGAGGAAAGTTTATATTACATCAGGTTCGGCCCGTTAACAATCGCGCGGCGGCGACAAACGCCTTTATTTTTTCGAAATCCTTCCGCCCGTCCTCGTGCTCGAGGCCCGAATTGGCATCGACCCCGGCTGGTTTGACGCGCTCTATCGCGGCGGCGACGTTATCCGGGCCGAGCCCCCCGGCGAGTATCACGGGCACACGGGACGACCCGGCTATCCCGGCGCTCACGGACCAATCGTGAGTGACGCCCGTCCCGCCTATCTTCCCCCCGGCGGCCGTGTCGAGGAGGAGCATGTCGGCGGCGGCGGCGAATTCGCGCGCACGGAACATGGCCTCGTCGCCCGTGACGTGGACGGTCTTTATGATAAGCACCTCCGGCAGGAGCGAGCGGAGAGCCCTCAGGCCGCGGACGTCCATGTCGCCGTGTACCTGCACCGCGCGGACCTTCATGTACGCGGCGATGTCGGCGACCTCTTCGGGGTCGGTCAGGTGAGTGACCATGACGGTCGTAACGCCGGCGGGCACGGAGGCCGCGATTCGCTTCCCGGCGTCGGGCGTGACCCTGTCGGGGACGTCGCCGTTCACCCCCACGAGGACGCCCAGGGCCGTCGCCCCGGCCCGGGCCGCGCCGGCCGCTTCCTCGACGCTCTGGATGCCGCAGACCTTTATAAACGGGGGCATTTGCGCTCCTTTTGCCTCTACGGCCCGGGGGCGATTTGCCCGCGCCCCGCGCCGGGAATATAATGATTATTATATGACGGACGCGATGAAAAAAACAGCGGTTATAACGGTGTTCCTGGCGCTTGCCGCGCTCGCCCCGGCGCGGGCGGAGGAGTACCTGCCGGCGTCGATGACGACGCACCCCGAGTGGTACATAAAGATAAGCGGCTGGTCGATGTATTCGTCGTGGGGCGCGGTCGCGATAATCCATAACGTGACGATCGAAAACACGTCCGGCTTCACGTACGAGAACGTCCGCGTGAGGGTCAAATATTCGTCGGACCTGTCCACGGGAGCCGGCGGGCCGGTGAGCCAGGAGACGGGCGTTCTGCCCGTGACGCTCCCGCCCGGGAGCAAGGCGACGTACCTCAAGGCAGGCGTGACCCTCGGCGCGGGGTCCCAGTTCATGAACCCGGTGTCGATAGAGGTGCTGGGGGCCGAGGTCGTGAGGTGAGCGGGGCGTGCGGGCATGACCTACTACGTCACGACTTTGGGCCACGACTTTGGGCCTCTACACATCATTTCCGCAATTTTTGTGATCAGTCATCCTGAATTTAATTCAGGATCTCGCTTTTAAGTTTTTTGGGCAAAGAATAAATCCCCCCTGCCCCCCTTTTCCTAAGGGGGGATAAAGGATAAAAGGCCTTATCGATATCCGGGGCTTAGCGCCAGTTCTTCCAATCAGCGAGCTGCGCATGGTCCCGCAACGATAGCGCTTAACCCCGCAAAACTACAGCCTTCGACATACCGTCTGTCCCCGGCGACGCGCCGGTCTTTTCATCCGGTGCACAGTGCCGGGGACCGCAACTTTCGCGCATCATCCCGTCAAAACCACCGCCACAGCTATGCCTATTGTCGGAGGCGACACGCCTCTGTAGTGGAATCCCGGACAAAGTTATAAAATTTCTCACTAAAAGTGATGCAAAAAATTCGAAAGTTTGCTATACTCATATTTAACCGGTTGTTACAACCTGAGCCCCGTCAACTGAAGGGTGGGTCCTTTTGGCAGGGATTCCAGTCTTCCGGGGCTCTCGGAATATTAATTTTTAAGTTATTATCGGGTTTGGGTTTTCGTTTTAGACAGTAAATGTACAATTTGACTACGGCGTTGCCGGTTGTATTCCTGCCGAAGGGGAAATATACCGACGCGCGAAGCTTTATTTATGCCATCCACTTAACCACCCGTAAATATTGAATATTATTATCACAAGGCAAATGGGAAAGTTGCGTTTTACGCACGGTTGGAGGCTTTTGGAGGCCCGGCGCACCCCGCCCCTGCGCTTACTCCGTTACGGTCCTGAGCTCCCGCTCCGTCTCCCCGGCCGAGGCGCCCGAGGAGCTGGTTATGCCGGCGAGGGCCGCCGGGACCGTCCCCGCCTGGAAGTAGTTGTTGACGTCTATAAGCGCCGCGCCGAGCGTGTATGTCTTTTCGCCCTGGGTCGGGTAGCGCATCCTCTGCCTTATGCGCAGGAGACGCTCGAGCCTGAGGGCGTCCATCTTGCTTACGAGCGCGGGCATGGCCTCGTCGTAAAAGAGCTCCTTATCGACCGACGAATGCGAATTGCCAGAGAGGCCGCCCGATATGGCGAGGATTATCTCCTTCGCGCGCCGGGCGGGGTTGATGGCGTCGGCGGCGTCGAGGCCGAAGACGGCGATGTCGGTGACGAAGTTCCCGCCCTGGACGGGCTCGGACTGTATGCTCTGCGTGTATTGGCGATAGTAGTGGTCGATGACGTAGATCCTGCCGTTGATGACCTCGTCGCGGTAGGCGCGCTGGAGGCCGGGCGTCCCGGCAAGGCTGTTGTAGGCGTCGATGACGCCGGCGACGTAGTACTTCTTCTCCATCTCGGAGACTTCGTCGTTTATGTACTCGGCCTGGACGTGTGTCTCGGGGGCGAGGCGCGACATGCCGGGCGGCGCGGCCGGTACGCAGCCCGCGAGCGCCACGAGGGACGCCGCAAGGAGCAACGCTCCCACGGGCATAGAGCCCTTTTTGCCTTCCGGCAGATGCGTCATTCGAGCCACCCCCTGATCGGCATAATTATACAGAGTATCGAATTGCCCTTCAGCAGGAATTTTTTGGGAGGGGGGGCACATTCAAACGCGTACCGTGCGGCACCCCGGCCAGGAATTCGGTTTTTGTTGTCATCCTGAATTTATTTCAGGATCTCGTTTTAGCTTTTTCGTCCTTTAGCCCCTTTATGAAAAGTTGAAGGCAAAGAATGAGATTCTGAATCTTTTGATTCCTTCTGCGTTGGCGCTGTCCTGGATGAGCTTCGGTACAATCAGCCATGGGCGTCCGATTCCTCGCTCGCTCGAAATCGTAATCCGGAATGATTGAAGCGTGAAAGCGCGGTGGCGGTGATCGTAGCGTCGTGCTGCATCGATTTCCAGCGGACGTGGTCCGCGTGCAAATCCCCGAATGTATTAAACGATTGCGTTATTAGATCATTTTGTATTATAATTGGAACAGGGGTTATTGATTACGCATTCTCCCGCCGGGGGCCGGGTCGCCCCGGGCGGAGCTCACATCTCAAGGTCGGAAGAAACATGGTTAATCAGTGGACTGAAATAGGCATTCCACCGGAGAGCCGTCTTCTCGCACTCCACTACGAGCCGGTCACCGGGCAGTTCCTCGCACAACTGGAAACTCCGGGCGACAGCGGGGTGAAAGCCCTTTTCGCCCGGCGCTTCGACGACAAAGCCTACAGGCGGCTTACGCCCGACGAGGGGCGGGTTTCGTACGAGAGCATCATAGTCCGCCTCGAGAGCACCAAGATTCTCGCCAACGTCTTCCGCGTAAGGCCCGGCCATTCGAGCGAGTGGCACTCCATACGCGAGATAGACGTCGCAACGGGTGAGATCACGACAGTGCTCGCATCCGAGAAGCTCGAGGTCGAGCCGCCTTATTCGAGGGCGTGGGTGAGCAACGTGAGGAAGGTGAAGAAGGAGTTCGACAAGGCCGGGCGCGCGGTCGAGTCGGCCGGGGCGTCTTACAGCGCCGAGCCCGGGATATATTCCGTCCGCGGCGAGAAGGACGACGAGATCCTCTGCACCGTTTCGTTCAGGAAGAAGAACGCCCACGAAGGGGACGTCGAGAATTTCGTCTGCAAGGTGTCGCCCTCTTCGGGCAAGTACCGGAAGATTACGAGGCTCGGCGAAGGGAAGAAAGACGCCGGAGACGCCGCTGTGCCGGGCGCTAGCCGCGCCGTCTGAGGCACGCCCCGCTTCGTCAGTGGCCGCTTCGTGAATAGTCCGCGCCGGGCTCCCCTTCGAGAAGCACTTCGAACTCCTTGCGCCCGCCGTTAAACACGTTGAAATCGACGAAGCCCTCTATCCCCCAGAGCTTTCCCCTGTCGGTGTATTGCCAGAAGGTCCATTTTTTCCCGTCGGGCAGCGACGGCGACCAGTAAATATCCCTTATCCAGATTTTGTATTCGGGCAGCTCGCCCGCAAGAAAATCCCTGTAGGACTTGTTGGTGGCGTAAATGATCGGGCGCTTGCCGTACTTCTCCATGACCATATCCGAGAACACGGAAATCTCTTCGAGCACCTTCTCCTTGCCGGGCCGTGCGCTGCAGTTGCCGCTGTATTCGAGGTTGATTATGGGCGGGAGGGTCCCCTCCTCGTCCGGCACCGATTCCATGTAGTTAAGCGCCTGCTCGCGGCCGGTCTTGCAGAATGTGAAGTAGTGGTACGCCCCGCGCGCGATGCCGAGCTTACCGGCCTCCTCCCAGTAATACGGGAACTTCGTGTCCTTGTGGTCGCCGCCCTCAGTCGCCTTGATGAAGGCGAAGTCGAGATTCGCGCGGGAGAGAACCCGCCAGTCCACCGATTCCTGGTGGTGCGAAATGTCTATCCCCCGGACGGGATATTTCTTCTCGTCGGGGTAGTTCATCCGGATGTACCCTTCCTCGAAAAAGAGGCCCAGGAACGCGCCAACAAACAAAATTGTGCCTAAAATCGCTATCTTGCGGTTCATATCACGGAAGAGTTCCCCCGCTATATTATACCGGCTGTGCGGAGCTATTTACGATAAATAATGCGGACTGCCGTGAAAGCCGTTTTTCGGAAATCGGCGTCAAAAAGCTGGAGACCGTATTTATGCGTTATCATAGATATTATGTATCTTAATATATTCCATAGCACATAGAGCAGATTAATATGCTATAATATATTGGCAGGATAAATATATATATTAAGGCACATAGAATGAAATACACGACGGAAGAGCTCGCAGCAGAGCTCAGGAAAGCGCGAAAGAAGGCCGGGCTCACACAGAAAGAGCTGGGGGAAAAAACCGGCATCCCGCAGAGCCACATTTCCCGAATAGAGAAAGGAGAGGTGGACATTCAGGCTTCGAGCCTCGTCGGGATTGCCCGCGTGCTGGGTCTCGAATTGATGCTGGTGCCGAGGGAGCTCGCCGCTGCCGTGGACGGCTTGATGCGGGGCCTTGCAAAAGACCTTGCAGGGCCGCCGAGGATGTACCTCCCCGATGGCGGCGAAGAGGAAGGGAATATTGACATATGAACGCGCTCAGGATTTTCCTTTACGGCGAGCCCGTCGGCACACTCGTCAGGCTTGCGGACGACAGAAATCTCTTTTCATTCGACGAGGGATACATCGACGACCCCGGGCGGCCTACGCTCAGCCTTTCTTTTAAAGATGCAACCGGCGGTCTTATAACCTCGGAGCGGCCGGCCCGGACGAAGCTCCCGCCTTATTTCAGCAACCTCCTTCCCGAGGGAAGAATGCGCGAATATCTTGCCGGCCGGGCGGGCGTAAAGCCGGAGCGCGAGTTCTTCCTGCTGGGAGCGCTCGGCCGGAACCTCCCCGGGGCGCTCACAGCCGTCCCCGCTGCCGTGTCCGGCCAGGGAGCGGTGGAGGAAACGGGGAAACCGCCGGCAAAGAAACACGGCGGCCTGCTCAGGTTTTCTCTCGCAGGGGTTCAGCTCAAGTTCTCGGCCGCGGCGGATGCGCGGGGCGGGCTCACGATACCGGCCGGCGGCGAGGGCGGCTCGTGGATAGTCAAGCTCCCGTCGGGTGCATGGAGAGGCATACCCGAAAACGAATTCTCGATGCTGGAGCTCGCAAGGCGCGTCGGAATAGACGTGCCGGAAACCAGGCTCGTTCCCGTCGATAAAATAAAAGGGCTGCCAAAAAACATCGAAGTATTCGGCACGCAGGCGCTGACTATAAAGAGATTCGACAGGCTTCCCGACGGCGGACTCGTCCACGCCGAAGATTTCGCGCAGGTGTTCGGCCTTTACCCGGACGACAAGTACGGCTCCGCGAGCTACAGGAACGTAGCGGACGTGATACGCGCCGAGGCCGGGGAGGAGGCTGCCGGGGAATTCATAAGACGGCTGGTGTTCACTATCCTCATAGGAAACGCCGACATGCATCTTAAGAACTGGTCGCTGATTTATCCCGACAGAGTACGTGCGGCGCTCTCACCGGCATACGACTTCGTTTCGACCATTCATTACATCCCCGGCGATTCGCTCGCGCTCGGCCTTGCCGGAACGAAAGAGTTCGGCAAAGTGGATGAAGACAGGCTCAGGCGGTTCGCGGCCCTCGCGCGTCTCCCGGAAAGGCTCGTGCTCGACGCCGCGGGCAAGACGGTCGAATCGTTTGCCCGCGAGTGGCGGGGCGCGAAAGACCTTCCCATCGAAAGCGGCGTCAGGAAAAGCCTCGATAATCATTTGAAAAGTCTCCCTCTCTGGACGCGGAGCGCCCGCAAATAACCGGAGCGCCGGCCCGCCCTCCCCCATCCGAAATCCCCTTCCTTTCTCTCCCGAAGGTTTTGCACGGGGCGATGTCGCATCGCGCCCTCCCCAAAAACCCCTTAGCTTCCCCCGCTTATCCGTTATGCTTGTTCACAGGGGAATATGAAATACGAGCGGCGAGGTGAAGCCATGAAAGACGTTCACGAAGTTGCGGAGCAGTATTTCGAGTACGTGGTCGGCCCGGCGGTCGAGGAGATTCTGGAGGAATACAACGCGCGCGAGGGATACGAGGCCGGCGTGCATGCGAAAGAGTTTCTTACGAAGGACGCCCCCGACGTCGCCGAAGTGCACGGCATATACGTGATATTCCCCGGCGGGACGAGCAGATACGTCTCGGTATGCTGGCCCGAGGGCTCGGAGCAGGTGCTCATCGGCGTGCCGGGCGAGTCCGGCGAGCCGCTGACGCTCGACATGCACGACACGGACAAGGAAAGGCTGAAAGAGATCGTGGTAGGGGTCATCGAAGGATAGCCGACAGCACCGGAATCACCGTATGATCCGGCCCTGATTGCGAAATCCCGGAATCCGTTTTATGCTATTGTAAGGACGCGGAGGCGTGCAAATGAGCAGGATTACCCTCGATGTTTCAGACGACTTGATTACGGAGATAAGCAGGAAGGCCGACAGGCTCGGTGTATCCAAGGAAGAGCTGATTCAGTTCACTATCGGCGAAATAATCGGAAGACCCGATGAAGATTTCGAGCTCGCCCTGAAGCACATTCTGGATAAGAACGCCGAGTTGTACAAACGCCTTTCCTGATGCGATACCTCACCCTGAACGAAGTCCTCAGAATCTACGAAGTTATAATGGAGAAATCGGGCGGGTTGGCTGGCGTGCGCGACATGGGAATGTTATCGTCCTGTGTCGCTCAGCCAAGAATGGTCTTCAATAACAGAGAGCTTTATACGACTGTTTTCGAAAAGGCGGCAGCGCTCGGATTTTCGCTTATCTCGAACCATCCGTTCATAGACGGCAACAAACGTATAGGACACGCGGCAATGGAAACATTCCTCGTTCTGAATGGTTATGAAATTACCGCCAGCATAGACGAACAGGAGCGCCTTATTCTATCGGTCGCTTCCGGGGAGAAAAGCAGGAAGGAGCTTGGCGGCTGGATACATAAATACGCAGTCCGCAAAAGCTGAGCGAGTGGTGCAGTATCGCCTTTCAGGCTATTCCGGCAATGCCGCCCCCGATTTCCATTTCGACCTCCGACGATATATCCGCCGCGCTTCCATCCGCAACAGTAATTTATATAATAATTCTATTGCCCAGGGGAGAGTGCGGTGACGATAGACGAATACATGGCGGGCGTCCCGCCCGAAAGGCGGGGCAGGATCGAGGAGCTCATAGGGCACGTGAGGGCATGGTATCCGGGCGTCATGATATCCGTAAAGAACGGCATGCCGACGCTCGAGACGGCCGGCGGCTGGGTGGCGGTGGCCAACCGGAAAGATTACATATCGTTCTACACGTGCGATACCGGCCACATCGCCCTCTACAAGGAAGGGCATCCCGGTATCAAGTCGGGCAAGGGCTGCCTCAATTTCAGGGACAGGGACGAGATAGACTTCGACGCGCTGAAGGCCGTCGTCAGGAGCGCGATGACTTCTTCATCCCGGGTTTGAGATAAGAACATTCCACTATGCATTAGTCTTTACCCATACCGTAAGAACTTGGCTATAAGCACAACACAAGAAAGACGTTTTAAGAACATTCTACCTTTTTTAATTGGCACAATGTATTATTAGATTAAAATATTTTTATGAGTATAGGGGAATGACGTGGCATTCAGAAATCAAGATATTAAGGAAATAATACAAGGAATAGACCTAGGCTCGTCAATTGCAGAACAAGACACATTATTACAAACATCTAGAGTCGATACTTCGGTCTTTAGTGACTTGTGGAATGATAGAATAGATTTAATTCCAGGCACTAAGGGTTCCGGGAAAAGTGCTTTATATAGAATTTTTGTAGAATTTTTGCCTGATGTACTATTAGATAACAGAAAGGTTGTAATTGCACACGGTGTTAACCATCATGGTGATAAAGTATTCCATGCTTTTAATCAAGAATTTCAGCAATTATCAGAAGATGATTTTGTGAATTTTTGGTGCATATATATCATATCGCTTGCAAACGAACAATTAATTAAAAACCCACTTTATAAAGAATCGTTAAAAAACTGCTCCTCTGAAATAACACACTTTAAGAAAATTTGCTTCGAATCTCACATCCCTGAAATACAAAAAGAAAGGACGCTGTCTGATATATTAGGATGGACTTTATCTTCGCTAAAGAAATTAAGCCCAAGATTAAAGTATAAACCTCCTCAAGACATCGGAGAATTTGAACTCGATCTTTTTGGTAATTTAAGCTCATCCGAAACTAATTTGGAAAAAGAGATACCACAATATTCTGAGAAAATTCGAGAAAGCTTGGAAGCTATATTAAAAAAGGCGAATTTAAGCGTGTGGTTTATGATTGACAGGTTAGATGAGATATTTCCCCGAAGATCAGATCTCGAGAGAAAGGCTTTGCGTGGTTTACTCAAAACTATAAGAATCTTTGAAACCGATTGTATTAGATTAAAAGTTTTTCTAAGAGATGACATCTTACAGCAAGTAGTGTATGGAAAGGAAGGATTTACTGCTCTAACACATGTTACATCTCGAAAGGCAGACACACTACGCTGGTCGCAAGACCAAATCTTAACGATGATTGTAAAACGGTTGTTCGCTGGTGAAGAACTTAGGATATTTCTGGATGTTAACAAAGAAAAATTAAATAGTAGCCATGAATATAGAATTGAATGCTTCTACAAAGTTTTCCCACCTCAAGTTTTTGTAGGAAGCAACCAAAGCAAAACATTGAAGTGGATATATAATCACACAAAAGATGGGAATAACGTTGTTACGCCACGCGATGTTATTGATTTACTGACAGTTGCCAAACAGAATCAAACCAATAAGATCCTGTCTAATCCATCAGGAGAGAGCAACTCAATAATTGACAGTCAATCAATTCGTTATGGGTTAGAAGAGCTATCAAAAAGAAAACGAGACACTGTTTTAGACGCAGAATTCCCACACTTACAAGAGCATATATTGAAATTTGAAGGGCAAAAATCAGAATACACAGAAAGAGCCTTAGCAAGAATTCTTGGCAAAAATTGGCAAGAAATAATGAGCGACCTCGCTTCCATAGGACTTTTTTTAAAAGAATCTACAAATAATATGACAGTGTACAAAATTCCCTTTTTATATAGAAAAGGACTGAATGTAACATTAGGTCGTCTTAATTAATAAAATGGCCTGTCTCAATATTGATTCAAAAACTCTTATAGCAATACTTGGAGCCATACCCGGCATAGTAGCCTTAATCTGGAAAATCAGAGACTTGCGTTCCAGCTATCTCCACATATCTTTAACGATACAAGAAACTCATAAAGGCACGATACTCATCAAAACTCAAGTATTCAATAAAAGCTTAAAAGCTAAGGTAATAAACAACGCATTGCTATTAATAAGCCCAGAAGATGAATGTCCAGTAAAAAGTTTCAATAGCCTCTCGGAAACAAGCAAACTTGGGAAGATCGTTAAATCAACAAACGAGATCGCAGAATATTGTTGTAAATCAGTGACCTATGGAAATAATGGGCGAACAATTATACCATTGCCATTTTATTACTCCGAAAATGTAAGAATTGCAGATGAAAATCCAGCCTATACGGTATCAGTAGATAATTCGAATTTCGAACAAGGTAAATCGTATTCAGTTCGTTTTTTTCTCTGGGGCGAGAATAGACTACACAGAACAACTCAAGATTGCTTCAAAGCGTAAATCATAAAATATCCGACTGTTTAAAACAGGGATAGTTATGCTAACCCCTTTTTCTTTGCACCCCGCCTCCTTCCGTTACACTAATACGGATACGACGAAAACGCATGCGAGGTGACGAAATGCCCATCGATCACGACGGAAAACTCAAGTTCGGGATCTTTTACGATTTCAGGAATCCGCCCCGGTGGCGGAGGCCCTACGAGAAGGTCTACGCGGACATATTCGACCAGATAGCCTGGGCCGAGAACATCGGATTCGATTACGTGTGGCTGTCGGAGCACCACTTCACGGAAGACGGCTACGCCCCTTCCCTCTTTCCGATCGCGGCCGCTGTTGCTGCACGCACGAAAAAGATACGCATAGCGACGGGCGTCGCGCTCCTTCCGCTTTACAATCCCGTGAGGCTGGCCGAGGACGCGGCGACGGTGGACGTCATATCCGGCGGGAGGTTCGAGCTCGGCGTGGGGGTCGGGTACAAGGTGGACGAGTTCAGGGGGCTCGACATCGACATACACCAGAGGGCCGGGCGCATGGACGAGGGGCTCGAAATAATAAAGCGCCTCTGGGCCGGCGAGAAGCTCGATTTCAAGGGGAAGCATCACACGGTAGGCAACGTCGCGATCTCGCCCGAACCGGTCCAGAAGCCGGGGCCGCCGATATGGCTCGGCGGGTTCGTCAGGGCGTCGCTCAGGCGCGCCGTCAGGTTCGGCGACGGGTTCTTTAACTGCGGGGGCGACGTCGAGGAGCTCTACGGGTATTACCTCGAAGAGCTCGCCGAGGCCGGAAAGCCCGCGGAAAACCTCCGCATCGCCGACTGCATACACTGGCTTATAGTGTCCGAGAACCCGGAGAAGACGTGGGACGAGGCGGCCGACGGGGTGATATACCAGGTGAACAAGTACAACGAATGGCTTACGGAAGCGGGCTTTCCGGGCCTCTACGATATGATCCGCGACAAGGCGCATCTCCGGAAGCTCGGCAGGCTCATCGTCGTCGACCCCGACACGTGCATAGGCATCATAAAGGAGCGGCTGGCGAAGGTGCCCGCCACTCACCTCACCTCGTGGGCGATACCGCCGGGGATGCCGGCCGAGTGGGCGAGGCCGCATTTGAAGCTCTTCGCCGAGAAGGTCATACCGGCGTTCAGGTAAGGCCGGGGAGAAACACGAATGAACCTCAGGATCGAGATTTGGATGAACGAGAACATGGAATGGTCGCTCGAAGGCGACGGCTCGGCGGAGCAGTACGCCCGGGCGAAGATGAAGGTGCGCTCGCTCTTCCCGGACGAGGAGGAGCTTAACCTCGTCGTCACGAGGGACGACGTCCGGCCCGTCAGGCTCGCGGACGCCATCGACGAGATAGAATCGTTCCCCGAAAAGCGCAGCCTGATGCTTTGTGACAAAAAATATGAGAAAATGATGATGTTCGTTTACAGCGAGTGAGCCCGGTCGGATGAGCCTGACGAAGATAGCGCCTGCCCTCTTTTTGGTGGCGATGCTCTGCCACGGCGCGGAGGCGTACGCCGAGCCGAAGAACGGCGCGGCCCCGCCGCCCGTGAACACGTACAAGAGCAGGCACGGGTTTACGATCGACTACCCCAAAAGCTGGATACTCCAGACAGACCTCGAAGAATACGAGACGCTTAAGGAGGCCGTCCGCGACGGCGGGAACTACTTCGCCGTCCAGAGCTACCGCCCCGACGACCCCCGCATACAGAGCTTCCATTACTTCCCGGCCGACACGCTCAAGATGGAGGCGTGGATATTCCCCGACAAGAGCCAGTCGCTCGCCGGGATAATCACGCAGACGAAGAACATCATGAAGATCGACGACTTCGACATCGGCGGGAAGAAGGCCAAGAAGGTGTGGCAGAGGCTCGACGACGGCGAGTCGGGCGAGGAGGTGATCTACTCGATCTACTTCGTCGACGCCGGAAAGCGCGCCGTGTTCACATGCTATCCGACTTATTCGACCCTGACGGGCGAGTTCGAAAATATGGTCGGGAGCTTCAGGTTTGAGTAGGAGCGAGCCGCTTATTAATCCGCCCTCTGATTTATCCGCCCTCTGATTTATCCGCCCGCAGCCCGACAAATCCGTCAAAAGAGGGCTGACGGAATCGTCATATACCTGTTCAAAATATGAACCCCCCTGGTCAGATAATTGTACAGACCTGGGAGAGTGGTAACAAACGTTCGGGGACATAGGTAACACTTTT
>DAOKYU010000017.1 GCA_035325995.1 Thermodesulfobacteriota bacterium
TAAAATGAACGGGAAACTCTCATTTGCTGTGGTATAAAAAAGGGGGGAAGGTCACATCAAATCTAAGTTCATAGTTGCCCTATATGATTATTTGTAGATTTTATTACGTATGATACTATTGTCAAATAATACAGTATCTAATTTCAATAGTGGAGAAAGAGATGATAGGATTTGAAAATATTATGATTGTTGGCATGAATAAGGAGGCTTCGAGAAAGTCAGATGTATACCCATCCTTATATGATATAGCGCTTGAACTGTCTGACAGTCCACCGGAAGAATGGGAAGAAATCTTTATCAAAATTTGGGAACGAAAAATCTATTCAATGAAGCGAAATGCTTACATAGAAGAAAATAATATCATAGTCATATGTAAGACCGAAGATGTCAAAGACACTCATTTACCTATGTTAGAGGAAGCCGTTGCTGCTACAAACCAAAGCTATCGGGAGTACTTGGCAAAGATAATTCAGCAGGAAAAAAGTGAGGCAGCAAAAGCTACTGCCGAAGAAAATGAACTTTCAACCTTAGAAAAAAGGCTTAAAGAAGAGAAATAAGAATGCCTTATGATGCACTCTGTTGATATCTTCTAAACGTTCAGCGTGTCGGGGCCGAGGAGGAGGGAGAGTTTCGTGCGGATGACGCGTGTGCAGACGGCGCAGAAGCCGGGTTTGGTCAGCGTGCGCATGAGGCAGTTCTTCTCCGGGCGGAAGACGTTACACGTCTGGTATAGCCCGCCTTCGAAGAGGCCGACCGTGCCGTCGGGCACGGGGTGGGCGAAGGGATCGCCGGCGCAGGCGTTTCTCGAAGTCGGGATCGGCGTTCCGGGAGCGATCAGGTCCTTCCATTTTATGTCCGCGAGCTGCGTCCTGCTCGTGAGGTTCGGGTAGTTATCGGGATTGTCGTTTATGTAAGGCGTCTCGTATTCGTCGGCGAGCTTGAAGAAGCTGTGACCGAGCTCGTGTAAGCCGATGAGCGCGGCCGAGCCGTTGGTCGAAAACACCGGGACGTTGCCGCCCGAGCCGCCGTATATCGGGCTGTTCACCATGGCGAAGGTGACGTGCGCCTGGGGGGCGAAGTTGTCCCAGACCTTTTTCGCCGTTTGCTGATCGACGACCAGTAGTCGCTTGTTGCCGACGGCGCCGCAGAAGCTGGCGTTGAAATATGTATTAACGCTTACGGGCGGCGCGCCGTCCTGGCACTGCGCAGGGAGATCGGCCCCGCTGTCCGTCGAGGATACCTTGACTATATAGACGTTTGTCCTGTGCCAGAACTCGTCGAAAGGCCCAAACGATTTGAATCTGTCGATGAACCCCGCGGCGTCGGAAACGAATTTCGGCATCTCGTCGGCGCGGTAGCCCTCGGCCAGTATGCAGATCGTCCAGCATTTGTCGTCCGGGCCGTGGTCTACTAATTTTTCCACGCCCAGTACCGCGCCGTGCTCCACTTCGCGCGATACGACCATGGGCGGGAATATGAGCTCCGCAGGGTCGATTGTGAACGTGAACGACTGCCGCGCGAGCCTGTAGACTGGTATCTCGGGCTGGAGCGGGTTGTTTACGATTTCGAGGGTGAACGTAAAACCCGGGTCGGGAACGAGTATGGAGAATTCGACTTCGGGCTCTTTCAGGATCGCGTAATCGAGCGGGCTCGATTCGTCGTCGCCGTACGTTTCGGCCTCGGAGCGGAACGGGTCGCGGAGTGTCTGGACGTAGAAGACGCGGCCGTCGTCGTCGGTGAGCCGCACGTAATATCCCGTGTAGCCGTCGAGCCATTCGAGCGGGTCGGACGGGGGAGGGATGATGCCGACTGGGGTTTGCGATGTCAGCACGACGTTGGCGTTTTGAAACCTGAAATCGAGCCTGAGGCTCTTGTCCCATCTCATGAATTTACGCCCGGTCCCTTATCGCTGCAGCTCATGACGGCAAAAGGATAAGCCCGAACCCGGCCGCGCGCAATGGGGGGACGGGACAGGGACGCCCCGTTCAATGGAAACTTGTGCCCGCCTGTGCCGCCGCGTTTCTTCTCTTCCTGATCGCGAACATGGCGGACAGACCGAAGAGCGCCGAGAGGGCTATCAACCCCCATTCGCCGAGCGTGGGTATGGAAGAGACGGGGCCGGATCCGCCCGGGGTTATGAACTTGCCGAACGACGAGGGCAAGGCCCCTACGGGCACTATATCGACGACGGTATTGTCCGCGGTTCTTATGACGGAGACCGAGTTCGATTCGGCGTTGGAGACGTAGACGAACCTCCCGTCAGACGTTACGTCTATACCGATCGGTCCGCTGCCTACGGGTATTTCGTCGATGACGGAGTTGTCGGCGGTCCGTATGACCGACACGGTGTTGGAAATAGCGTTGGCTACGTAGACGCGGCCGCCGGCGGGCGATACAACAAGGGCTACCGGCGTGATTCCGACGGGTATGGCGTCGACGATCGTATTCGCCGCGGTGCTTATGACGAGCACGTTGTCGGCGGCTTCGTTCGCCACGTATAAGAAAGCGCCGTCGGGGCCGATATCCAGGCCGAAGGGCCCGTTCGTCGGGCCTATAGTTGCAGTGACGGTGTTCGACGCCGTGCTTATCACGGAGATGGAGTTTGTTTCATAGCAGGTAACGTAAACCGAGCCGCCGTCGGGCGATACCACGACGCCGACGGGCGAGTCGAGGAAGGGTATTGTGTCCACGACGCTGTACGACGCGACGCTTATAACGGATACGTTGTCGGAACCCGTGTTCGCGACGTAGAGGAACCTGCCGTCGGGTGTTATGTCGATTCCCGTCGGGGAGTCTCCGGCGGGAACGGTAGCCACGATCTCGTTCAGCGAGACGTCTATGGCGATTACCTCGTTCGGTGTCTGAAGAGCGACGTAGACGAAAGCGCCGTCGGGGGAGACTGCAGTGCCCGAAGGCCGCTCGCCGGTAGCGATCGTATCGACGACGGTATTCGTGCTAACGTCGATCACCGAGATCGAGGAGCCGTCGTTGTTGGCTATATAGGCGAAGGGCTGCGCGAAAGCACCTGCGGCGAAGCAGAAAAAGGCAATCAAGAATGAGATGGCGAATTTCCCGGGCATTGCTCATCCTCCTGTCGGTCCGTAAAATGACCGTGGCCGTGTCGAAAGCCGCCGAGGCGCCCTGGTTGTGACTGAAAGCGGATTCGCGCCTCGATTCAATTCGTTTTCAAATGCGGGAAACAAACAACAGATTGAATCTTTTTAAGTTTGAAGTCAAGGGCTGCGCGGCGATTGCGAAGGATATTCCGTGCGGGGCAGGCTGCCCGTCGAGCCCGCACGGCGTCCGCACTCTACAACTCGAATACGAGGGCCGTTTTGTCGGGGTCGTGTGTTAATCCCGCACGGAGTATGCGGGACGGATAGCGTGTTCCGCTCTTAACGGCGAAATATAGCACAAAGGGCCGGCGCGGGAAAGTCAGTTTCTGGCCGATTCGTCTTCGGCGCTGCAGATGGGGCAGTCGTCGCGCGGGCTGAAGCGCGGGTTCAGGTTGCCGTCCGCATCCAGCGAATCGACGCAGCAGCCGAGGAACATATCCTTAATCATGGCACGGCCGCGCTGGACGCGCGACTTGAACCCGGAGTAGGAGATTCCCATCCTGAGCGCCGCTTCCTTCTGCCTTTCGCCCTCGACGTCGGCGAGGAGGAGCGCGTCCCTGTATTTATCCGGCAGCCGCGAGACGAACACCTTGAGGCATTTCACGGCGCAGGCGAGCGCGTCGTCGCCATCGTCTTCGCCGAGGGCGGTCTTTTCCTCGTCGAGCTCGACTTCGGGAGCGCCGCCTTTCCTGTAATAGTCGATAACGGTGTTCGAGACGATCCTTCTTATCCACGGCGCGAGCTTGTCCCTGTCCCTGAGCTCGCCCGCGTGACGGTGGACCTTCACGAACACCTCCTGCATGAGGTCGTCCGCGTCGGATTCGTTCCGGACCTTGCCGAGAAGGTGTCTTCTGATCTGCCCGGAGAATTCGCTCCAGATAGCCGCCGTCTGTTCCTTTTTAAGCATAGCGATACCGTAATATTATAAAGTGTAAATGCCGCTGCCGTTGCAGCCGTCTTTATTCACCCCCAGCCTGTCCTTTCCGGCTTCGCTGAAGCTACGCCGCGACGAGCCCCCTCGAAGGGGGAAGGGACGCAATCCGGGGACTTGTGAGGATGGGTGACGTTCAATACGTCATCCGCAGCATTTGCAGTCTTCGCACGTACACTTGCAGCTGCAGCCTCCGCCTTCCATCGGGCTGCATTCACACCCGCAGCCGCAACCACAATCGCATTTTCTTTGTTCCGTCATTTTACGCCTCCATTTATGTTTTCTATCCATATAGACGGAGGAATGCCGAAAAAGACGCAAAGAGCCACCAATATTCTATGAAGAGAGTAAAAGCAAAGGAAAAAAGCGAGATCCTGAATTAAATTCAGGATGACTGAATAGTGGAGTCGCGGCTGAGCGCCGCGACGTCGGAATCCAGCACGCCACGCGTGCTGGATTCCCGATATCGGACTCTGCCTCGGACTACGCCAAGGCTTCGACCGATAAAAAGGCTTCGACCGACAAGCATGCATTCGGGAATGACACCAATAGGGTAGGTTCCTCGCTCGTTTGGAATTGTTGGGAATGACAGAATGAAAAGGACGATTGCCGTAGCCGAAGTCTCTCCGGCTATACTTATTGGCTGAGGGGGTGCGGCAAATGGCACGGGAAGAGAAGAAGGTAGATTACGCACTCAGCGACACGGAGAACGAGAAGAAGCGGCTCCGGGAGCAGTCGAGGATCATTATCGAGACGACGCGGAGGGTGTTCGCCCTGGCCGGCATCGAGCCGGGGATGCGTGTGCTCGAGCTCGGTACCGGGGCGGGGGACGTGACGATCCTCCTTTCGGAGATGGTAGGCCCCACGGGCGAGGTGGTCAGCCTCGAGAAGAACCCCGCGATACAGGAGTCGGCGCGGAAGCGTATCGAGGCCGAGGGGCGCGGGAACGTCGAGTTCGTCTGCTGCGACATAGCATCTGCCGAGCCCGAGGGCGTCTTCGACGCGCTCGCAGGGCGGGCCGTTTTGATGTACATCCCCTCGCCGGAGAAGGCGCTAGCGAAGCTGCTGAAGTCCGTACGCAGCGGGGGTGTGGTCGCGTTCCAGGAGGTCGATTTCACGGTGCGCCCGCAGGTGATCCCGCCGATGCCGCTCATGCAGAAAGCGTGGGATCTCCTCTATGCCGCCATGGAAAAGTCGGGCACGGAGATGCAGATGGGGTTCAAGCTCCTGCCTGTCTTCAAGAGGGCGGGTCTGCCCGAGCCCATGATGCACATGGACGCCTTTATCGGGGGGCAGGCCTCGGGCGGTATAGACTGGTTCGTCAGCACCATAAGGAGCCTCGTGCCGATGATGGAGAAGCTCGGCATAGCGACGGCGGCCGAGGTGGACGTCGATACGCTCAAGGACAGGCTCATCGGGGAGTACTTCGCGGCCGGCGTCAGGGACGGGCTCGGCATGTCGAACACGTGGATAAGCGCGTGGGCGCGGAAGGGGTGAGGAAAATGAGCTTCCGGAAGCCGGGCTCCGAAGTCCGTGTATCTCCTCCGTATATTGCATTTTTTCTAAAAAGTATTGGCAAAAATCGATACTTTAGGCTAAACTTTTAGACATCAATTCGGCAGGAGGCTAGACAACATGAAAAAGTTACTCTTCACATTGGCCATCACGCTCGGGCTCGCGTTGGGCGGCGTAGTTCTTACGACGTCGAACGTGCTCGCATGCGGCGGCAAGGACAAGGACGCGACGACCGAGCACCCGACCACCGGCGGTGGTGACGGCTCGACGCAGTCTTAAGTTCTGTAGAACAATTTTGAATACTTAAGGATTACATGTGCCCCGGGGGAGTTGCGGCTCCCTCGGGGCTTTTTTTTGTTTTTTGGGGGGGGATGGATGCTGCGGGTTTGGTGGTGGGATGTATCGCTGCGCCGCGTCAGGTTACGCATGGCTTTCAGGCTACGCTGAGGCTTCCGACTTCGCCTCGGACTCCGCTTCCAACTTTGCTTCAGGCTCCGCTAAAGCTTCCACCTTCGCTGAAGCTACGGTGGACAAGTCGACCGATAAAAAGGCTTCGTCGGACAAGTCGCTCCGACAGGCGCCGCGACGAGCGTGCGGCTTGCAATAATATGATTTATCCCGACTTTGCATTTTCCGTCATTCTGAACTTGATTCAGAATCTCGTTTTTAAAAGCATGAACAGAAAAGGCTAAGGCATACATCTCATGGGGTCTCCAGTGGCTGAAGGGGAAGTTCTATACTTAACCTACAAGGTCGATATAAGGCTTTCTACTTTTCCTTGATGAAAAGTAGCACACACGAAGTGTGTTTTCCGACGAAGTACCTTCATGGATTTTTGCAACTGAAGTGCGAAAGGTGGTAATAGAAATGCGCCGCTACTTCGATTGCGTGCGGCTGCGAGCCGCCGGGCCGGGGACACGTAGTGTCTTTTTCGACATAGCATAGAAGGTGCTAAAGTCACCTGAAGCGCGTCAGGTGGTAATAGCAAGACTGCTGCTACTTCGGAATCCTGCACGCGAGGCGTGCAAAATCATCGTTCCTTCGCTAAATCCTCCAAATACTTTACCCCCACCCTGACCCTCCCCCTGGGAGGGGGAGGGAAGAGTAAGGTAGGTCGGATTCTTAACGCTCATCCACTCGATGTCTTCGGCGGGGCAAGTCAGGTGATTAAACAGGATAGACGACCGAGTGGTGCTATGGATTTCCAGGTCGGTTACGCCGAATTCCAGCACGCGAGGCGTGGACACATAGTGTCTCTTTCGACATAGCACAGGGGGCGCCGAGACCGCCTGAAGCGCGTCTGGTGATAATGGCAAGACTGCTGCTACTTCGATATCCTGCGCACGTGGTGCGCCGGCCCGGAGGGGTATTGCTGCGCTGCATCCGGCTTCGCATGGCTTCGCCGCGACAAGCGCAGCTTGCAATATTATGATTGGGGCGAGCTCCTGACCTGTCATTACCGAATGCTCGTACCTGCCGCGGCGAAGCCCACAGGCGAAGCCGGGTCGGGAATCCAGTTTTTAGAAGATAGATCTCTCACATTCGTTCGGATGATACACGCATTCGACGTAGCACCAAAGTTACTGAAACCACCGGAAGCGCGTCAGGCGATAATAGCAAGGATGCTGCCCCTTCGATTTCCTGCGCAAGTGGTGCGCCGGGCGTTGCCCGCTTGAAATGGGAGGGGAAATTCCGGATAATATGCCTGAAAGAATTTCGGGCGGCGGAGCTCAATCAGCCGCCCGTGGAGACGGAGCGGGCAATGAACGAATTTCCGAAAATCGCCGAGGGCCTCGAAATCAACGAAGTCGAGGACGGGTACGTCATATACCAGAGCGAAAAAGACAAGGTGCACTACCTTAATAAAACCGCCGTGCTCGTGCTCGAAGCGTGCACGGGCGGGAATTCCACGGCCGAGATAGGCGATATAGTAAAGACCGCTTACGGCCTTCCCGAGGTGCCGGAGAAGGAAGTCGCCGACTGCCTCAAGACACTCTTCGACGAGGAACTGATTAAATAAAGTACCAGGCGCATCACCGGCTTTTACATTCCGGATTCACCATACAGACGGACGACGAAAGGGCTTTCGAGGCCCTTCGTTTCATCACCCATACCGCGTCGCAGGAGGGCTTCCCGCTGCTCGGCGAGACGGCGTACGAAGTCGCGCCCGAAGGGGAGGGGTACCGCATAGTCGAGGACGGCGCCCGTCCTGGGTACGGCGTCCCGGGCCGGATGGACATGATCAACAGGCTGCTGGCGCTCCTTCATGCGAAGGCGCTCTCACATTTCGAGGGGACGCTCCGCATACACGCCGGGTACGGCGAGCGGGGGGGCCGGCGGTTTATCGTCGTCGGCGACAAGGGGACGGGGAAGAGCACGCTTATGGTGAAGCTCCTCCTCGGCGGGTTCAGGGTGACGGGCGACGAGCTCGTGCTCGTAAGGGGCGGCGAGGCGTTCCCCTTCCCGAGACGGTTTCATATAAAGGAGGGCAGCGTGCCGCTCCTGCCCGAGATGGCGGGGCTCTTCGAGACGCTCCCCTGGAACGATACGACTTACGGGCAGAGGATGTTCTCGTTCTCGCCCATGGACGCCGGGCGCGAGTGGAAGGTGGACGCGGGGAAGATAGACGCGATTTTCCACCTCGAGCCCAACCACGGAAGGGAGACGTATATAGAAGAATGCCCGAAATACAGGATGGTGGAGAGGGTGATGCCGATGACGTATCTTTCGGAGACCGAAGACCACCTGAAGATACCGGCGGTCTGCAGGATCGTCGACGAGGCCGATTGCTACGTGCTCGGGATCGGCGATCTCGACGGCGCCGTGGCTGCTTTACAGGAAAAAATACCTGTGATATAGTCGGAACAAATGCTTTAAAAATCTGATAAGCTATATGGAGGGAAGTATGGCAGATAAGGAGTTTATCGACAAGGTCAATCCCGAGAGGCGCGAGTTCCTGGAGAAGCTCACGAAGGGCGCTTTCGTTGTTCCCGCCGTGCTGTCCGTGATGATGCTCAACCAGAAGCTGAGCCTCACGACGGCAAACGCACAGAGTAATATCACGATCTGTCTCACGCCGGGCGCGCTGATAGCCACCCCGAACGGCGATATCAGGGTCATGGACCTGAGGCCCGGCATGCCGGTTTATTCCATGGACCTCGAAGGGAACCGCGTGGCAGTCCCCGTAGTCATGGCGTCCAGGGTTACAGCCCCTGACACGCACGTCGTCTGCCGCGTCGTTCTCGAGGACGGGCGCGAGCTATACGTTTCGGGCATACACCCGACGGCGGACGGAAGGGCGATAGACGACCTCGTCCCGGGCGACGGGCTCGACGGGTCCACGGTCGTATCCGTCGAAAGGGCCGCATACACAGGCGGCTACACGTTCGACCTCCTTCCCGGTGGCGATACCGGCCATTACTGGGCGAACGGTATTCTCATCGGCAGCACCCTCTCGCCGGAAGCCGGCTTTTACACGTTCGAGCCGGCGGAGCGCGGGCAGGGGGCGCACGCCGAAGGCGTTTAAGACGCCGGGGAGATAAATGGCGGGCGGTCCGGTTTTGAGACGTAAGCCGGCTGCCCGTGTATCCCGGACAGTCGATCTTTCCGGGCATTGTACGGCTTTACGCCCGCCCGGTTTTTAATGTAAGGCCGGCGGTTGACGCCTGCACGCGGTCCAGTATTTCCATCCTTTAAAATCAGTTAGACTTTATCGAAGGTGTGACAGAGATTGAGCGGCAAGTTGATAAGCGCGGCGATGATAGTGCGTAACGAGGAGAGGTTCCTCGAAGGATGCCTCGAGTCGCTCCGGAGCGTCGTAGACGAAGTGGTAGTGGTGGATACCGGCTCTTCGGACACGTCGAAAGACATAGCGCTTTCCTACGGCGCCCGGGTGTTCGATTTCCCCTGGAACGGCAGCTTCGCCGACGCGCGCAACGAGGCCATCGGGCGCTCGGAAGGCAGGTGGATCCTCTACATCGACGCCGACGAAAGGTTCGTCTCCGGCGGGAGGGCCGCGGTCGAGGCCGAGCTGTCCCGCCCCGGATACGCGGCGCACACCGTAAAATTCCATCCCATAACGGGCTACACGTCGTACAGGGAATACAGGATATTTCTCAACGATCCGCGCATAAGGTTCGAGGGAGTGATACACGAATCCATGGTCGCGGGAATGAACGATGCGGCCGAGGAGGACGGGCTCGCCATAGGCGACAGCCCGTTCTCGATAATACACACGGGCTACGACGGCGAGCTCACGCACAAGCACGAGAGGAACCTCCCGCTCCTTATAAAACAGATAGAAAACGACCCGGAGCGGATGTATCTCAGGTGGCAGCTCGGGGTCGCCATGAAGGGGCTCGGCGACGCCCGGGGGGCCGAGAGGGCGTGGACCGAGGCGCTCCGGATGACGCGCGCGAAGGATATTTCTAACGTGACGCACGAGGACAGCCACGTTTATTACGAGATGATATGCCTCCTCGCCGAGAGGGGCGGGGACATCGGCCCGCTGCTCGAAGAGGCGCTTTCGCTCTTTCCTGACAACTACCTCTTCATATGGACGCGCGCCAGGGCGCTCGTGCGCGAGGGCCGGTTCGAGGAGGCGGCCCCGGTATTCGAATCGCTGCTGTCGATAGACCCCGATACGCTCACGGGCCCTCTCGCCTACAACGCCGGCATATTCGGCGAGCTCTCGCACGAGCCGCTGGCCGGGTGTTACTTCAAACTCGGGAGGCTCGCCGAGAGCGAGGCGCATTACGCCCGGGCCCTCGGCCTCGACCCGGATAATACGGAATACAAGACGAAGCTGATGTTTGTTAGGGCGATGCTCGGCAGGGCGAAGGCGACTTCATGAGCGAAGAGCCGCTGGTATCGTGCCTGTGCGTAACGCTCGGAAGGCCCCGGCTCCTCGAAAGGGCGATCCGGTGCTTTCGCGGGCAGGCCTATCCCCGAAAGGAGCTCGTCGTAATCTACGAGAGCTTCGATCAGCCGACGAAAGACGTCCTCGACGGCATCGACGACCCGGACATAGTCAGGATAGAGGCGCCGGACGATCCCGGCGTCACGCTCGGCTCCCTCAGGAACATGGCCGTTTCGAAGTGCTCGGGCGAGTATTTCTGCCAGTGGGACGACGACGATTATTCGCACCCCGGGCGCATAGCGTTCCAGATGGGCGTCATCGAGCAGTCGGGCCTGCCGGCGTGCATACTGATGCAGTGGTTCATATTCGACGAGGCCGGGGGGAGGGCGTATCTCTCGAACCGGAGGCCGTGGGAGGGGGGGCTTCTTTGCAAGACTTCCCTCATAGAGGAGGGAATCGAGTACGACGACCTCAAGGTCGGCGAGGACACGCCGCTCGTAAGGAAGCTCTTTTCGAAAGGTCTCGTCTTTCCTGTTATAATGCCAAGGTTGTATATATATACCTACCACGGCGGAAACACCTGGTCGCGGACGCACTGGGAGAAGATATTCGCGTCGTCGAAGCCGCTTTCGGACGAGTCGTCGCGGCTCATACGCGGCATACTCGACGGCACGTACGACACCGCGCAGGCAGCCGAAATCCTGGACGGGATTTCGGATTGAAATCCGCCGCGTATTGAAAATGGCCATACCGAAAATTATCCACCAGACGTGCAAGAGCACTATGGAGCTTTCGCCCGATCTCGCCGCTTTCGTCGAAAGGGTTGCCGCGCTCCACCCCGGGTGGGAGCACAGGCTATACGGCGACGCCGAATGCAGGGCGGCGGTCGAGAGGATATTCCCGGCCCTCCTGCCTCTCTACGACGCGTCGCTCCCGATACAGAAGACGGATATATTCCGCGTCGTCGCGGTCTACGGCGACGGGGGATTCTATCTCGATACGGACGTCGAGTGCAGGATCCCGCTCGATGATCTCTCGGAGTTCAGGGCGGTGTTCGGCGAGGAGGCGACGCTTTCCCCCGAAGAGGCCGCCGGGCGGGGGCTCGAAAGCCCGCTCAGGGTCGGGAACTACGCCTTCGGGAGCGAGCCGGGCCACCCGTTCCTCCTCGGGATCATAGAAGGCATGGCCGCTCAGGCGGGGCGGGAAATAAAGGCCGAGGAGGACATACTCGAATCGACGGGGCCTGGGCTCGTGACGGCCGTCTATACGAAATACGGGAGGGGTATGAAGGACGTCGTCGTGATCCCGAACAAGGACAGGACGTGCCCGGTTTGCCGCGCCCTTTCGTGCCATTTCGGGAGCTACGCCGTCCACGCCCACGCCGGCTCGTGGAGGTGGGAAAACCTGAAGGGCCGAGCGGCTCCGCCCCCCGGCCCGAGGCGTATAAGCAATGAGGAGCTGGATGCGCTCCGCCGCGACGTCGCGCTTCGGAGATGCGCGGACGGCGGAGAGGGGGACGACGGCATATGCCTTCTCGACGTTTACGGCGACGATCCCCCCTTCGACGGGCTTTCGACCGTATTCGGCCGCGCGGCGGCGCTTTTCCGGAAGGAGCGCGACACCTCCGGGACGAGCGGAAAGAAGGTCCTGATGGCCTTCATGCCAGGCGACCACGAAGTAAAGCTCTCGCCGCGTAACACGAACGTCATTTACACGACGTACGAGACGACGAGGATCCCCTCTATCTGGGTGCGGCAGATAAACGGGCATTACCACCGCTGCATCGTTCCGCATGGTTATGTGAAGGAGGCGTTCCTGGCGTCGGGCGTAAAGGCGCCGATAGAGGTGATACACCAGGGATTCACTCGTCACAGGAGGCTCCCCGAGCAGGCGCGCGGGGCGGAGAAAGGCATATTCAGGATAGGATTCCTCGGCGTCCCGTACAGGAGAAAGAACCTCTTCAAGCTCTACCAGGCGTGCGCCGACCTCGTGAAGGAAATCCCCGGCCTCAGACTTGCGGTGCATTCGTCCGTAATGTTCGATCACCTTTACACCAAGGAGATAGCCCTCATCGCGAATTCTTCTTTCGTCGAATGGACGCAGGGGACGCTGGACGAGGAGGGGACTTCCGAGTGGTACGCGAGGCTTTCGTGCTATGCCTTCCCTTCGAGCGGGGAGGGATGGTCGTTCACCCCGAGGGAGAGCCTCTACCTAGGCATACCGACACTCATCACGGACATTCCCGTCCACGACGAGCTCGTAAGCTCCGGGTATTACAGGGTTATTCCCGTCTCGGGGATGGATAAGGCCGAGGACTACTGGGGCGACTGCGGCGAGTGGAATACCGTTTCCGTGAAGGACATCAGGGAAGCGATCGCGGACGTATATTCGAACTACGGGATGCGTCTGGTAAGGGCTCTTCAAGGGGCGGCGTGGATAGAGAACAGGTGGACGAACGAGAGCTCGCAGCAGAGGCTCCTCGAATTCATGCGCTCGCTCTGAACGGCGTCCACCCCCGGCGTTGGTTATAAACCGCTGCGGGAAATTTTCGAACCCCCTCAATTCGCTTGTCTTGTATTTACGTATGTGTTAAATTTTGAGAAGTGTTGTGATTTGAATCTTTGTGTTGTGATTTGAATCTTTGTGTTGTGGTTTGAATCTTTCGTGTTGTGGTTTGAATCTTTAAGGAGGATTTCATGGGCGACGAAAAGAAGATTCCGGGGAACGTAAACCCCGAGAGGCGCGAATTCCTCGAAAAGATCACGAAAGGCGCTTTCGTGATACCGGCCGTGTTTTCCGTCATGATGCTCAACCAGAAGCTCAACCTCACGACGGCCAACGCGCAGAGTAACCAAAACGGCATTAACGGTTTTTAACAAAAATGTGGAGGAGTCATGGACGATAACAGGATTCCCGGCAACGTTAACCCCGAGAGGCGCGAGTTTCTCGAAAAGCTCACGAAGGGTGCTTTTGTCGTGCCGGCCGTGCTGTCGGTGATGATGCTTAACCAGAAGCTCAATCTCGCCACGGCCAACGCCCAGAGTAACCAGCCTGGTTGATAAAATTTTGTAAACATCAAGGAGGATCATATGGACGAAAAGAAGATTCCGGCCAACGTAAGCCCCGAGAGGCGCGAGTTTCTCGAAAAGCTCACGAAGGGCGCTTTCGTGGTTCCGGCGGTGCTGTCGGTGATGATGCTTAACCAGAAGCTCAACCTCACGACGGCCAACGCCCAGAGCAATATTTTCTAGGTTACCCCCGAATCCGTCCTGATTATTTCCGGGGCGGCGGGTGGAGGGTCCTTGAGCGACCACAGGAAAATTCCGGCCAACGTAAGCCCCGAGAGGCGCGAGTTTCTCGAAAGGCTTACGAAGGGCGCTTTCGTAGTACCTGCCGTGCTGTCCGTGATGATGCTGAACCAGAAGCTCAACCTCACGACGGCCAACGCGCAGAGCAATCAGACAGGTCCCACAGGTCCGATTGGTCCGACGGGTATACCTGGTCCGACAGGTCAACCCGGGCCGACAGGTGCGCCGGGTTGAGCCGGCAGCAATGCAAGACCTGATTAAACGACAGTATTGTGGAGGCTATATGAGCGACAAGGAAACATTCGATAAGGTAAACCCCGAAAGGCGCAATTTCCTCGAGAAGATCACCAAGGGCGCTTTCGTGATACCGGCCGTTTTTTCGGTGATGATGCTCAACCAGAAGCTGAACCTCACGACGGCCAACGCCGCGAGCAACCAGGAAAACTAAACACAGCGGCGGAATTGTTTTAGAGTTTGGCAGGCGAGCTGCGTGCTCGTCGTGAATATAACGAATCTGCGGAGCTTCGCTTTTTTATTTTCATTACTCTCCCTTCCAGACGCGGGCAGCCGTTTTCCCGTTCCGCCCCGGCCTTGCGATAGATTTTCCCCCGCCTGTAGTTTTCAAGCCTTCCGGGATTTTTTATTTACGGTCCGTCCGGGATGACTGGAATACAGCTTTAAATTCCTGATACTATCTTAAGATGCACAGGTCCGGTTCCGGCAAGAAAATCTCTGGCGGCGGGTGCCTGCCCACGCGCGGGCAGGAGCTCCTCCTCCGAGCCTCGCTTCTTCCGGGGGACGAATGCAGGGCGGCCTTCGCCGAGTGGAAAACGCTCGCCAACCTCGATCACGTCGATCCGGGCTCGTACAGGTTATTCCCCCTCCTCTATAAAAACCTCATCGCTAACGGTATTGCCGACGACCCTTACCTGAATATCTTCAGGTGGGTCTACGACGTCACGCTCGAAAACAACCGCAAGCGCTTCGCCGCGCTCTCGCGCCTGCTTGCAAAGCTGGACGGGCTCGGGATGGAGGCGGTGCTACTCAAGGGCACTGCGCTGGCGGTGGAATATTACGGCGACTACGGCCTCCGCCCGATGCTCGACGCCGACATCCTCGTCCCGACGCGCCGCGCGCGCGAGGCCGTCGAGATACTGACCGGGCTCGGCTGGAGCTCGTCGATAACGCCGCTCAAGGGGCTAGCCGACATGGACGCGCTGTCGCGCCTCGGGTGGAAGCCCGAGGTCCGGAAGCTCTCGGAATTCTCGGACGAGTATTTCACCGTCCGGCACGGGCAGGACCTCGTAAACCCGGACGAGTTCACGATAGACCTTCACTGGCACGTCCTCCACGGCTACAATTCCCCCGACGCCGACGCGCCTTTCTGGGAGGCGGCGCGGAGGGTGACGGTCGAGGGCGCGCCCGCGCTCGTGCTCGACCCTGCGGACCAGCTCCTCCAGGTGTGCGCGCACGGGATGAGGTGGGACCCGACGCCGCCCGTAAGATGGGTGGCCGACGCGGCTGCGATATTGAGGAAGGAAGGAGAGGGGCTCGACTGGGGGCGGCTCGCCGCAGGTGCACGGAGGCACGGAGTCGTGCTGCCCGTGAGGGAGGCGCTCCGCTACCTCGGGTCCTACCCGGACGTCGGTGTTTCGGAGGACGCGCTCCGCGAGCTCGACGCGATTCCCGCGGGCAGGGCCGAGAGGTTCGAGCACGGCGTGAGGACCTCGCCGCCCGGTATAACGGACGGCCTCGTCGAGCTCGGGTTCCTCTGGCGGTCGTACGGCAAGGGGAACGTAGACCCTGGATTTATACGGCGGCTGCTCGGGTTCCCCGGTTTCCTGACGCGAGTCTTCGGCATGGGGAGCGTCAGGCACCTCGCTGTTTACTCCGGCTACGAGCTCGTGAGGCGGACGAAGGAGATGGCGCTCCCGAAGCGGAAATAGACGGAATGCTTCGGCTGAGGCAAACGTCACCCGGCGCGCGGCCGGTGCCTCGAATCTCCTCCACCGCTGCGTTACGCGCCGACCTCGATTACGTGCTCGGGCTTTATCTTGATGATCACTCTCTTTTCGCCGGGCCCCCTCCAGGGGTATTTGTCCTGCCCGATGTATTTCATCGCCAGCCTGTCGATGTGCTCCTCGGCGCCTTCACGGGTGATGTCCGTGACGACTCCGCGCACCATCGCCTGTTTGTAAGGATTTTCGGGGTCGAATATCGAGACGGCGACCCTGCCGTCCCTCCGGACGTTCTCGGGTTTCCGCCTCCCCTCGGCCGTGTTTATCAGAACGTGCTCGCCGTCGGAGTCCACCCAGACGAGGCTCACCTGGGGCGAGCCGTCGGGCATCAGGGTCGCAAGCGCCGCGAACCCTTTCCCTTTCGTGCAGAGGTCGTACAGGAATTCGTTTATCTTCATCGTGGCTTACCTCTCCGTTCGGTTTTGTTTACAAGTATAAACGACGCCGGATGCGGCGGCTCCTTTTTTACCGCGCGCACCAGCCGCCGTCTACGGGCAGGGCGGCGCCGGTGACGAAGCCGACCCTCTCGTCGCAGAGGAAAAGCACCGCCCTCGCGACCTCTTCGGGAAGCGCCAGCCTCCCCATGGGGTGGAGCGATTCCATGAACCTCATCCCTTCACCGGGGTCGGGCACGCGCTTCATGAAGCCTTCGGTTACGAGCGGCGTCATGGTGGTCCCCGGGCATACGGCGTTCACGTTTATGCCCCGGGACGAGTATTCGAGCGCCATGCTCCGAGTGAGCTGTATCACAGCGCCCTTGGACGCCGCGTATGCCGGGAGCCCGGCGAATCCCTTGAGCCCCACTATCGATGCGTTGTTCACTATCCATCCCCGCCCGCGTGAGAGCATGTGCGGGATCGCGAATTTGCTCATGAGCCACGTGCCGCGCACATTGGTGTCGAACGTCGTCTCCCACGCCGACGCCGTCGTCTCGTGCACGGGGCCGGGTATGAGAACGCCCGCATTGTTGAACAGTATGTCGAGCCCTCCCGTCTCGCGTACTGCGAGCTCGACCGCCTTCCGGCATTTCTCTTCACTCGATACGTCGGAGACGGTGAAAAGGATTCCGAGCCCCTCGGCCCCGGCCTCGCGCGCTGTCTCGGCGAGCTTCTCCTCCCTCCTTCCCGTGATAAGGACGGCTGCGCCCTCGCGCGCGAATTCGAGCGCCGTAGCCTTACCGATGCCCGTCCCGCCGCCCGTGATGAGTACGCTCTTACCTTCGAAATTTCTTCGCATGGTTTCGGAATTTAATTCTATACGTCTGCCGGGCCGGGGTAAATGCGCCTGCAGGGATTTACGTTACGTGGCTGTGTGTTACTTGACCTTCTTTAATATCCGCAGCACTTCGACTTCATCGGGAGAGAGATACTTCCGCCTGCCGCGCGGTGTCGAGTAAGCGCCGATTTTCCCGCTCCGCCACGCGTCGAGAATGGCGGGGTGAACGTAATATTTCCGGCACGTGGCGGGTGTGTTGCCGAGGACCTTCGCGGCCTCTTTCACGGCGCGGACTATCGCCTTCTCGCCCCCGGCTTCTGACTCGCCTGCCTTCTTCAGAGAGTTGAGGGCCGCGACCGTCGCGCCCCAGGTTCTGAAATCCTTCGAGGTGAAGCCGTGCCCGGTGATCTCGCGGAGCTTCTCGTTCACGCTGTCCGAATCGACGGCGCTTACGTTCCCGTTCCCGTCCACGAACCTGAATATCCTGTACCCGGGAATCTCCATGCATCTTTTTATCGTGTTGGCGACGGCGCGGTCGGTTAGGCTGAGGCTCCGTTCCTTGCCGCCCTTGGCGCGGTACGAAAACTCGGCCGTCCCTCCCGTGACCGTGACGTGGCAGTTCTCGAGCGTCGTGAGCCCGTAGGAATCGTTCAGCTTCGCGTACCGCTCGCTGCCGATTCGCATGAACGTCTTGTCCATTATGTCTATCACGGCCGCGAGCACCTTGTCCCTGTCGAGCTTCCGCCGGGCGAGGTCCTTCCGGACGCGCTTCCTTATGGCCGTCAGGGATTCGCCGAAGCTCGCGAGGCTGCCGAACTTGGATTCGGAGCTGAGGACGCTCCACATCTCGTGGTAGACGTATTGCTTCCGGCCTTTACTGTCGCGGCCCGTCGCCTGTATGTGTCCCTCGGGGCCGGGACAAATCCACACGTCCGTCCACGCGGGCGGTATGGCGAGTGCCTTTATCCGCTCCTTTTCGGCGGCGTCCGTTACGAGCTTCCCCTCGAAATAATAGGCGAAGCCCTTCCCGCGTCCCTTGCGGACTATGCCTTCAGTCTCGTCGCTCACATACCTGAGCCGGGCGCCGCTCATCGTAACCCGTCATGGAGCAATATGCATGCCACGCGGGGATAGCGCTGGAATATGTAGTGAAGAAGGGAGGTTGCGGATTGGCCTCCGGTGCGCCGGCGCTCTCGGGCGTGCCCGCCGCTGTACGATATCGTGCGGCTCGGGTGCTCCAAATGACGTGCCCGGCTTCCGGTTTTCTGTCTTGATTTTCCCCGTCCTCCCGGAAGTCTGCCGGAAGGACGGGGGTATGAATTGAATTTATGGTACGGTGGTGATCCGCTTTCGAAACGGCAGAAATAAGGAATCGAAACATGATCGTCGCACGGCCGGTGCCGATATCGATTCCTTCGCTACGTCAGTCTCCAGCGGATGTGATCCGCCCCTCGCCGCCCTCGGGGTAATCGGCGGCGGATATGACGCCGCCGAGCCCGCCCTCGACGACAGGGTCGATTATGTAGTTAAAGAGCGCCCGCTGGTAAACGACTCCGAGCGTCGTGAACGGTGCGCCGCGATAGGGGTACATGTCGCCGCCCCTCGCCGAGAAGTCTATGGTCGCTATGTCGATGGCCTCTCCGGGAACCACTGCGCCGTCTTCGACTATAACCTCGCCGGTGTCGAGGACGATGCTCCTCACCCTCGTGCCGGGGGTTACGACGTTGAGGTCCTCGTCCAGAACCTGCGGCGTTCCGTCCGGGTCGTAAACCATGCTGAAACCCGATATCTGCGCGAAGCGCCCGTCGGCGTTTTCGACCGCGGAAACGGCGTTCTCCATTATTTCCTTGAACTGCTCCCTCGGTATCGCGGGGACGATGGATACGAAGTTCGTGAAGGGGAATATGTCGAACGTCGTGAGCTCCGTTATGTCGCCAGCCGGTATGAGCGTATCGTTCCTTATGCCGCCCCCGTTCTGGAGCGCGACGTCCGGCACTGGCACGCCGAAGTCCCCGGCGAGAACGGTCGCCTGGTAAAGGAGCGCGTCGGCCGTGAGGTTCCCGAGGTTGGTCTCCTCGGTCCTGACGCCGGGGCTCCGCCTTCCTTCGAGCGCGACCTCGCTCTCGGCGATGACGTTGGCCGCGAGCCCCGAGACGTAATCCGAGACCGGATCGACGACGTTCTGTTGAATGAATCCGTCCGGCGGCACGGCGTCGGGGTTGTCCCCGCCTGCGACCCTTACGAGGCCGCTCACGTCGTCTACAGCGATGACGTTGCCATCCGGGTCGAACTCGACTATGAGCCTGCCGACGTATTTGTAGTTGCCGGTCGTCGTGACGACTGGAATGTCCCTGCCGTCGGCCCCCGCCGCGATGAGCGGGTAGGGCCCGAAGGCGTTCGCGAGCTCGTCGCCCGGCACGAGGAGGTCCCCCTCGTTGGCCAGGAGCTCGTCGCCGCCGCCGGCTATCATCACGTCGATGTCGTTAAGCTGCCCGGCGAGCGCGAGGTCTTCGTTAACGTCCTGGAGGTGGCTGATGAATATTATCTTGTTGATGCCCTCGCCCGTGAGCTCGTCGACCTCCGCCTGCACGATGTCGGCGATGTCGCCCAGGACTATGACGTCCCTCGGGCTCGATATGAACGGCAGTTGGGGGGTAGTCGCGCCTATGACGCCTATACTTTCCCCTTCCGTCACTATGATGGTCCTCGTGACGATTATGCCGTCGTCTACGAGCGCCTGGAGCCCCGGCTCTTCGGTGAAGACGAGGTTGGCCGAGACGAAGGGCGGCGGGCTGTCGAAGCTGATTATGAACTCCTCCAGCACGTCGGGGCCGAAGTCGAACTCGTGGTTCCCGAGCGCCATGGCGTCGTATCCCATCCTGTTGAGCCCTATGGAATCGTAATAGGGGGCGCCTTTCTGGAGGCTCGCGTTGAACTCGGGGCCGGCGAGGAAGTTGTCGCCGGAATTGAGCGTGATGTTGATGCCCGGCCCGGCGTCCGCTTCGGCGCGGAGGTCGCCGAGGAGTGTCGCGAACCTGGCGATGCCGCCGAAGTCCTCTATGCCCGCGCCGGCGTTTATGAGCTGCGATTCGCCGTCGTTATTGTGGAAGATCGTAACCACCAGGTTTGACGGCGGCGGTGGCGGCGGATTATTGCCGTTATTGTCGTCGCATGCCGGAGCCGCGAAGGCGGCCATCAGCAGAACGATTAACGCGGTGTAGCGCAGTTTCATCGTCTTCGTAGCGTTTTTCATTACTTCAACCCCCTTTTGGATTTTAAAGAATTTTTTGAGAATTTACCCTGTGCAGTTTAAGCCGCGGTTAAGGATGTTTTAACTTCCCGTTAAGCATCGCCGGAAAAAGGGCGGAGCCGTAAGATTCGCTGCTGCAGGCGAGGCGCATCCGTTTAATGATTTTTTAACGTCGAATTCACGGCACTTTTATCTGCGCGTTTTATTCCGGCTGCGAGCTTCAATCTGAAAAGACCGCACAGGTAGGCGCAACCCCGGATAGGTCAAAGAGGGTCCGGTTCGGACAGGGCCGGCCCTCTCCGTTTTTATTCGCGGCGGATTTGCTTACTTTTCGTCCGTTCTCTTTTCCCAGTCGCCGGTGAGCGCGTTTTTCCTGGGCCCGCAATCTTCACGGAGCGGGAGGAACGAGAGCTGATCCCGCTTCAGGCGGAATCTGTAAGTGCCGGGATCGACACAGGAGTTGTCGAGGAACGTGATGTCGCGTCCCGAAAGGCTCCACTTGCCGTGGGAGTCCGAGTGGCCGGGGGCGTCTCCCTCGAACGTGAAGGAGAACGTGCCGTCGGGCCGTATTTCGAGCGACCCCCTGAAAGAGTGCCCGTTTTCCGCCGCCGACCTTTCCCAGGACCCTACGAGAAGAAGCTCGTAATCGGGGGAATCCTGGCACGATGCGCCGACGCCCGCAATAAGAAAAAGGAGAAGGAGGGCCAGCGCCCGCCCGAGATGGACGGAAGAGCGGTACTGCCCGGGATTTCCCTTCGGCGGATTCGGCATTAACAAATAATATACCTTTCGGGAGGATGGATGAAACGAATTTTTTCGGGGACGGTGTCCGGCATGCCGCCCCGCGGCTGATGTTTTTATCAAGCTGACCGCTTCTTTGCACATGGCATTGCTAGCGAAGTGAAGCAATATCCCTTCTTTCTGTCATTCCCAACGATTCCTCGCTCGCTCGAAATCGTTGGGAATGACAGAAGTGTGGTAATCCCACGCGCGCTCGGAATCGGCAGTTCCCTCTCCCTTCGGCGAAAGGAGAGGGTCCGCTTCATTATTAAATCGGGTTGAAAGTCTTTACTTACGGCATCTGGTCCTGGATGTCTATCTCGATGCGCCTGTTCTGGGCGCGTCCCTGCGGGGTGTCGTTAGGCGCTATGGGGTGATACTGCCCGAACGAGACGGCGGCCAGCGTGGTCGGGTCTATGCCGTTGTCGGCGAGGTAGCGGACTACCGATATTGCGCGCCCGGCGGCGAGGTCCCAGTTGGTCGGGAAGCGCGAGGCCAGCGGCTCCAGTATCCTGAGGTCGTCGGTGAATCCCTGTATGACAATGTACTTGCCCTGCGCCTGCTGGAGCGCGGGGATGATCTGGTCGAGCGTCTTCCTGCCCTCGGCGTGGAGCTCGTAGCCGCCTTCGTCGAACAGTATTTCGTTCACGAGAGTGACCTGGAGCTGGTCCTGTAGCTGCTGAATCTGCACCTGGTCGGCTGCGACCTGCGCCGCAAGGGCTGTGTTGAGCTGCTGGTAAACCGAGTTCAAATACGCGAGCTGCTGGGTCTCGGCCACCTGCTGGTCGTAAGCCGATTGCGAAACGCATCCGGCCGCCAGAAACAGGCCCGCGATCAAAAACATTCTTGCTGCTTTCATGGTAATCCTCCTGTAACGTTGCTTGCGATCCCGCTGAAAATTGAAATCACGAATCAATTCTAATGTCGTTAATTATTTGTTTCAACGAGAATTTTCACGGGCCGAAAGTTTGGCCTGATATCAAGGGGTTAGGTGGGATATCGCGAGGAGCGCGGCGGCTTCGTCCCGCATCCCCCGGCAATTCGCCGAAGGCGCGCCCGCCGCGCTTCTCGCGGCGTGAGCATACTTCGCCCCGCCTTTTCGCTGTATGATTCTCATTTCTTGACATAAGATATAAGTCTCATTAGAATACTCGCATGCTGTTTCGTAAGGAGGGGAAACCTTGAAGCTTTCAAAAGAGCAAATGGATCACATGATAGACGAGCATTTCGGTTTCGAGGCCGCGGACGACGTCGAAGGGGTGTTGTCCACGCTGTCGCAGGACGTGATACACGACATAGTCGGCATGCCGACGGGGCCGACGGTCGGCCCCGAAAACGCCAGGGGATTCTACGAGCACCTCTTCGCCGACCTCTCGGACGGGAAGGTGAGCTGCATACGCAGGCTCTACGGCGACAACTTCCTCGTTGACGAATCGCTCTGGGAGGGGAGGGCTCCGGGGAGGCCGTTCGGCATTCCGGGGAACGGCCGGCCGCTCAGCTTCCGCCTGCTCCACGTCGTCGAATTCTCGGGCGACGGTCTCATAAAGCGCGAGAACGTCTGGATAGACCTCGCCGCTATACTGCAGCAGCTCCAGTGATGCCGGCGATGAAAATGGAAAACAAGGGCCGCGTAAATCAGCGTAAGAGAACGAGGAACGACATACTCCTGGCCGCCGGGCGTCTCCTCTCCGAGGGAAAGTCTCCTACGATGGACGAAGTCGCCGAGGAGGCGATGGTCTCGCGCGCCACGGCGTACCGCTACTTCCCCTCGCTCGAAGGGCTCCTCGTCGAAGCCCCGATCCACGGCGGCGTGCCCAACCCCGGCGAAATATTCTCGGACGGCTCCATCGAAGGGCCCGAGGACAGGGTGGACGCCATGGAATCCGCCCTCCACGATATGATGTACGACAACGAGCTCCAGCTCCGCGCGCTTATGCTGAACTCGCTCAAGCTGTCGCTCGAGAACGGCGGGGGCGTGCCCGTTCGGCAGAGCCGGAGGATGGGGTTCATCGAGGCCGCGCTCGAACCCGCCCGCGCGAAGCTCGGCAAAAAGAGCTACAAGAGGCTCTCGGCCGCGCTCTGCCTCTTCTTCGGGCCCGAATCGATGATAGTCTTCAAGGACGTGCTCCCGCTGGGGAAGGACGAGGCGAGGAGGGTGAAAAGCTGGGGAGTGCGGACGCTGGTGCGGGCGGCGATTGAGGAATCCTCGAACGGCGCCGCGAAGCCGAAGAGGAAAAATCCGGGAAGGGGTAAGAAATGAATTCAGTATATTGTTTCGCCGCTTTTTTTAATCCGCCATTCTGAGCTTGACTCGGAATCTCGCTTTTAATTTCTATTCGTCACTCCTACCTCGATCCTCCCCCTTCAAGGGTGAGGAGAGTGCAGGATTTCTTCCCTCTGTCGAAATGACGATATCATCCCTACTGCTTAATTCCTCCGATGATTCCCTTGAGCGCCGCCTGGAGGTCGGCCGGGAGTATGACGAGCTTCGAGTTCTGCGAGCTCGCCGCCTTGCTCACGGCGTCGATATATTTCTCGCCCAGGAGGAACAGCACCGGCAGCTCGTTATCCTTGACGGCCTGCGTAACCTTGTCGATCGCCGCCTGGCTCGCCTCGGCGAGGACCACCTGCGCCTCGGCGTCGCGCCGCGAAGCCTCCAGCCTGCCGTCCGCTTCGAGAATGGCCGCCGTCTTCTGCCCTTCGGCCCTCGTCACTGTCGCCCTCCTTCCCCTCTCGGCTGCGGCCTGCTCCTCCATCGCCCTCTGCATCGTCTCCGAAGGATTGATGTCCTGGATCTCGACCGTCTTCAGCGTGATGCCCCAGTCGGCTATGTCGTCGGATATAGCCTCCTTCAGCCTCGCCTTAATCTGGTCTCTCGAAGAGAGGGCGTCGTCAAGGTCCATCTCGCCCACTATCGAACGGAGCGACGTCTGCACGAGGTTCTGAATCGCTATCCTGTAATTCTCGACGCCGTACACAGCCTTCTCCGGCGAGACGATGTTGATGTAGGCGACGGCGTTCACTATCATCACCGCGTTGTCTTTCGTGATGACGTCCTGCGACGGGATGTCGAGCACGATGTCCTTTGTCGTAACCTTATAGGCTATCGAATCGACGTAGGGGATTATTATGTTGAGCCCCGGACCGAGCGTCTTGTTATACTTCCCGAGCCGCTGGACGATGTGCTTGAAGCCCTGGGGCACTATCCTCACGCCGGCCATTATCGTTATAATCACGAGCACTACGAATACTATGACGACCCACATTGCGAATCTCCTCTTTTTATACGGGGTTTCTTTTTTCGACTATGAGAGTGTTGCCGGATATATCCATTATATATACGCTATCCCCTATCGATACCTCGTCCGTGGATATGAAAAGCCATTCGCTCGACCCGAGCACCGGCCTCGTGAAGCGCACCTTCCCGTGGCCCTTTTCGTCCGGAGGGGTTACGACTGTACCCCTCTCGCCGAGGACGGCCTCGCGCCCGACCCCGGCGCTCGTCCTGTCGGGGGCGATTTTCCTGAAGTACCTGAACCAGAGGAACGTCATGACGGAGGACGCGGCGGCCCACGCCGCGAGCTGCCACGGGAGCGGCATCCCGGGGACGAAGAAGAGGAGCGTCGCGACCGCCAGCGCGCCGAGGCCGAACCAGAATATCGTGAAGCTCGGCAGGAGCAGCTCGGCGATGATGAGCAGCATCCCGAAAACGAGCCAGTGCCAGTAAGCGATTTCGAAACCCATAGGGCGTCCTCCTTTCGGCGGCGTGAAGGATGATAAATTATAATGTAAGTTTCCGTCTTTCTAAACGGCGTTCCGCGGCCCGGCTTCGGTGCTCTCCCGCGTCGCCGAAATATTAATGCGGGCTTCACACTTTACGCTTATAATTTTATTCGTGCGGCCGCGCGCGCCGCGCCGGAGCGAGCAAGATATGAGGGCCATACTTTCCATACTGTTTATATTATCGGCGGCCGGCTTCTTCATCTCATGCGAACGGACGGGCGATACGGCCCCCTCGCGTACGGAGCCTCCGCCGCTGGCGACCGACGGGCCCTCCGCGAAGCAGCCCCGCCCGACGCTAAGGCCCGACGGCGGCAACCCCGAGAACGTCCCCCCGCGCCTCGTCGTCGGCATAGTCGTCGACCAGATGCGCTACGATTTTCTTACGCGCTTCTGGGACGAGTACGGCGACGACGGGTTCAAGCGGCTCGTCGGCGAGGGGTTCAGCTTCGGCAACGCCCGGCTCGATTACGTCCCGACGACGACGTGCCCGGGCCACGCCTCGATATACACGGGCGCGCCGCCGTCGGTCCACGGCATCATCGGCAACGACTGGTTCGACAGGGACCTGGGCGGGGAAATATACTGCGCCTACGACAAAACGGCCTCCCTCGTCGGGGGCGGCGAGGGCCTGGGGAAAGTAACGGGTATGCGCTCGCCCCGTAAAATGCTGACGACGACGGTCACCGACGAGATAAAGCTCGCGAGCGGCATGCAGTCCATCGTCATCGGCATCTCGGAGAAAGACAGGGCCGCCATAATGCCCGCCGGGCACCTCGGCGACGCCGCCTACTGGCTCGACGCCGCGAGCGGCGAGTGGGTGACGAGCACGTACTACTATAGGAACGATAAAAACGGCGAAGCGCCGGAGCTGCCGGCGTGGGTTAAAAACTTCAACTCAGAAAATTCCGCCGAAAAATACCTCGCCCGGCCAGGGATAGACGGCGAGTGGAACACGCTCCTCGACATTTCGGAATATGAAGAAAGCGCGGACGACGGCAGCCCGTACGAAAAGTCGATAAGCGGGAAGGACGAGGCCACGGGCGAATACAGAAAGCCCGTTTTCCCTTACGTCCTCAAGGACGTCCTCGCCCAAAACCCGGCGGACACCGGGGGCATGTACGGCCGGCTCATCACGGCGACGCCGTTCGGCAACTCGCTGACGAAGGACTTCGCCGTCGCGGCAGTCGAGGGGGCGGGGCTCGGGAAGGACGGGGTCACGGACTTCCTCGCGGTCAGCTTCTCTTCGACCGACATAATCGGCCACTACTACGGCCCGAGATCCGTCGAAGTCGAGGACACGTACCTCAGGCTCGACCGCGACATCGCGGCCCTCCTGGAGTCGCTCGACAGGCTCGTCGGCGAGGGGAACTACCTCGTATTCCTGACGGCCGATCACGGCGTCGTAGACGTGCCGCTCTCGCTCGAGGACGCAGGCGTCCCTGCCGGATACTTCACTGAAGACGACGAGCTGATAACGATGCTGAACGCGCACCTCGCGAAGGTATACGGCCCGGCGGGCGGAAAGCTCGTCCTCGCCTATAGCAACCAGCAGGTCTATCTCGACCGCGACCTGATACGCTCGAAGCTCCGGGCGGGCGTCGCCGACGTGGAGCGCGAAACGGCGGACTTCCTGCTCACGCTCCCCGGGGTCGCAGACGCCGTCACGGCTACGGAGCTCCGCGGCGCGGACTTCACGACGGGCCCGCGCGCCCTCGTCGAGAACGGCTACAACATGAAGCGTTCGGGCGACGTCGCCGTCGTAATGGAGCCCGCGTGGATTGAGTACAAGGCCCGCTACGGCAAGAGGGGCACGACTCACGGCGCGCCGTACACCTACGACACGCACGTGCCGCTCGTATTCTACGGGTGGAAAATACGGCGCGGCTCTTCGATGCGTCCCGTCGGCATAACGGACGCCGCCCCGACAGTCTCGGCGCTCCTCGGCGTCCCGTTCCCGAACGGCGCCACGGGCCAGCCGCTCGTCGAGCTGTTTCAGTAAGACGCAAGGGCGTACGCCCCCCGCGCATCTCCACTTTATTATCGTCTATGGCGCGGGCCCGGGACGGAGAGGATCGGGAACGGCGTCAATCCGTTCCTCCCCGCCCCGTTCGCCGGCGGACGGCGAGAATAATATTTACACGCCGGTATCTCTTTTGCTCCGGATCTACTCTACATGATATGCAGGCGTTTTATTCCCGACTGATTTACGCAGCATGCGTAGCGTGGAGACTCGAATGAGCAAGGGAAGGCTTGAAGCGTTCAGCGACGGCGTCATCGCCATAATCATCACCATAATGGTGCTGGAGCTCAGGATACCGCACGAGGCCGGCCCGGACGCCCTTCGCCCGCTGGCGCCGAAGTTCCTCAGTTACGTGCTCAGCTTCATCTTCGTCGGGATATACTGGAACAACCACCACCATCTATTCCAGGCCGCCGGGCAGGTTAGCGGCCGCGTCCTGTGGGCCAACCTGAACCTCCTCTTCTGGCTGTCGCTGATACCGTTCGTCACGGGATGGATGGGCGAGAACCACTTCGCCGCCTGGCCGGTCGCGCTTTACGGAGCGGACTTGTTGATAGCCGGGCTCGCTTATCTCGTCCTCACCCGTGTTCTCATAAAATGCCACGGCGCGGATTCCACACTGGGGGCGGCGATCGGCCGCGACTTCAAGGGGAAGGCGAGCCTCGTGCTTTACGCCGCTGCGATACCGCTTGCCTTCGTGAGCCCGTGGATCGCCTGCGGCCTGTACGTTGCGGGCGTCGCCATGTGGCTCATCCCCGACAGCCGAATCGAGAAGAGAATGGCCGTGTAGACCGTCCGGGCGGGTAACCGGGGACGAAGAAGCGCTGGCTTCTTCATGCAAAGTCTGTCCGTTTGCGCGCGTATTCTTTTAATAACGCTGTGTGTTCCTTATTTGTGTTTCCTTCAACTGTGTATTCCTTAGGGGTCAAAATTTGACCCCCCGGGGGGTCATTATCTGTACAGACCTGGGACATAGGTTACAGGTGTTCGGAGACATGGGTAACAGTT
>DAOKYU010000018.1 GCA_035325995.1 Thermodesulfobacteriota bacterium
TCCGAAGAAAATGACAATGAGCCTGCTACTTCGATATCCTGCGGGCGTGGCCCGCTGGCCCGGAGGGGTATTGCTGCGCTGCTTACGCAGCTTGCAATATGATGGATTTCGGCATAGCACCTAAGTTGCTAAAAGCCACCCGAAGCGTGGCTGGTGGCAATGGCAAAGCGCCGCCACTTCGAATTCCAGCGCGCGTGGCCCGCCTAGAGCATTCCGCGCGACCACTTCCTTATGATGTCCTTATCGTGCTCCGAAAGCTTGGCTCCGGGATGCAGCGGCAGGTAGTACCAGAGCGGCATTTTGTCCTTGTCAACTTCTTTCCAGATTTCTTTCTTTTTCTTGGATTGTCTTGTGCTCGACGTACGCTCCCAGCTGGAAAAGTTGAGCTCTTCCCTCGCCTCCTCGACGTCCTTCGCCACGAGCCACGAAAAAGGGGCCACGTACGAATAAAACGGCCACTTCGTTTCGTTCGAATGGCAGTCGTAGCACGCGCGCTGAAAAACCTCTTTCACCTCGGCCGGCCCTTTGAAATCTCCATGGACGGGCGGATTCGTCCTTTCGACGGTGCGGAACTGGATGGCTATGAAGGCTGCTATCAGCACCCCTGCGATTATGCGAAGATACACGGCTGGAACACCTCCTACAGATTATTCGAGTTCGTTTTCTGCTCTTGTCAAAACAGGGAGGAAAATATTATAACGTTGACCCGGGCTCAATTCATCCGGAAATTTTAGTTCCGGCGTTTCGGGCCCGTGGGGCGGGCCGGTTCAGCGCTTATTTGTAATCGGGGTGGACGTACGTCTCGGTCCAGAGAGCGGGGATAATGTCCATTTCGAGCTCGGTGCGGTCGGCGTTCCAGTCGGCTTCGTCGGCCGCTTTTTTGCCGAGCGTCGTCGAAAAAATTGGCACGGGAGAGGCCTTTCCCCCGGGGTCGTCTACAGGAAAGTACGCCGTGATCGAGGCGCTCGCCACGTCGCGGCCCGACGTGTAAATCGCCCGGTAGAGGTTCCCCATCTCCATCTTCGACAGCATCCTGAAGAGGTCCTTCGTCCCCGCGTTGTCGATGTTATATTCGACCCTGACGTCGTACCCGACGCCGTCCGTCGGCGTGACGTCGATGCTCCGGACGCGCGGGAGGCCGAGGTTGTTCTCGCCCCTGAGCTCGTTCGCGACGACGTACCTGAGCGCCCTTACCGGGTCGGCGCTTTCGATTTCGGCGGCGGGGAGGTCGTACCGCGGATCGACCGGCCGCGATTTTACGGCGTAGTAAAGCCCCGCGATGAGGAAAAGCACCGGGGGGAGATAGAACATCAGGACTGACGACTTGGACGGGTTCTTCGACCAGGGGAGGACGAGGCCCGGGCTCGCGAGACCGATGGCGAGGAACAGGATGCATAGTATGAGAAGGCTCGTTATGCGCGATTCGAGGTTCGTAGCCGGGTAGATGACGACGTAGAGCGCGATGCTCGCGAAGAAGACGCAACCGTACACGGAGATGGCTTTTCTGCGGGTCTTCTCCTTCGACCACGGCAGGGCGATGGCCGGGTCCACGAGCGAGAGGACGATAAGCATGAGAGATGCGATGCTGATCCAGTTAAGAACGAGTTCCATGCACGATACCGGGCGCCCGGCTATGAACCGCGCCGGGGACGGAGAATACGGTTAGAATCTACACACTAATCAGTTTTCCGCAACCGTGCGGCGCGCCTGCACGTTGGAACCCGGCACAGGTTATGCAGCCGAATCGTTCTCTGCCGTGGCTTTACCCCATGGTTATCCCGGGCTGCGATTTCGAGCGGGTGAGGAATCGTTGCAGGAATGACAAGAATAAAGTAGATTCCCCGCACGATCGGAATCGTTTGTTCGAGATGACAAAGCAAAAGATGAGATTGCCGCGGGTGCTTCGCACCCTCGCAATGACGGGAAAGCTCTTGATTTATTGCTGGTGGAAATGGATTCCCGATTAAGACGTTCGGGAATGACAGGCTAAGGATTCGAAATGCCAAGATTAACTGAATGGATTCCGGCCTGCCCGGCTACGGCTTGGCTGCCTATCAGGCTTCGCATGGCTTCGCCCCGACAAGCGCAGGAATGACAAGCAGGGCGTCACGCTGGGGTAGCAAGTTCATCGCTTCTGCAACGTCGATTGCCAGCGGCTGTGAGCCGCCGGGCCGGGGACACGTAGTGTCATTTTCGGCATAGTGCGATAGTTGCTAAGACCACCTGAAGAGCGTCTGTAGTGAAAGCAAGACTGCTGCTACTTCGGATTCCTGCGGACAAAGTCCGTCTTATAATCCGTTCTCTCCGTTCGACTGTGTGTACATCATAACGAGGGCGCATGTGGATTTGTATGAGTTCAGGACGAGTCTCGCGGTAGTTCCGGGGAGATTCCACTGCGCGCCGTAGACGAGCTTGCCTTTGCAGACGGCGTCGCCTTTCTCCGCATCGGGGATATCCTCGCCGGTGAGATTCTTGCTGGAATCGAGGACGGGCTGGCCGTACTGTTTGCTGAATTTCTCTTTTATATCTCGATACTCACGGATGTAATCGTTGTTGTTGTCTTTCACTTCCGGGAAAATGAGCGAGGTGCGCACGAGCTTGCCGTCGGCGAATTTGTAATCTATGAACGCGCCGTGGCCGGCGATAAAGGTTTCGTAGTTGATCTTGTCCTGTGTGCGGTTTTTCGGCTTCGTGCCTTCCACGTTGACGATCTCGTCCATGGTCATGCCCCAGACGGGCACCCTGAAGTTGTGTTGGCCGGCTGCCGCCTGGGGGGATTCGGGTGCGGCCTGGGTTGCCACGGGCGTGGCCCGGGGGGCATCGCCGGAATCGTTGCTGCACGACGGAAGTATGGCTGCCAGGGATAGAAGTAATGCGAGGGTTACGATGTTTTTCAATGTGCCTGCCTCCAGTGCGGGTATGCGGAATTCCGAATAGTTTACCCGACGGCGCCGTGATTTCAGCCGTGATTCGATTGTATCTAACGGAGGGTAATCCACCCGGGCGCGGCAGTGCGTATATATATACAGTGGGGAATAGGTATCAGGATTCCCCGGCCCGCCGGCTGCCGTAACGACCAGAGAGAAGGGGTTGCTCCCGACAAGGGGGACGGCGCCCGCGGCCGGGGCGCCGGCCGTGTCTCGCTAAGTGCGTTTCTCGATATTCTGAGACTAAAGTCACTTGAGGTGCGGCTGGTGGTAATGGCTAAGCGTTGCCACTTCGAATTCCAGCGGGCGTGGCGTGCGGGTCAGGTATCATGACGCCCCGGGCAGTAATTGATGCGGATCGGCGGTTTATGCGCTATCCTTTACATATAGGGTTTTCAAAGGAGGTGACGCTATGAGAACCGCATTGACGACTGTCTTATTGGCCCTCCTGTTCATGCTCCCCGCGTTCGGCGCAGCCCGCGCGGACGATTATTTCAAGAAGGCCTTCATGCCCGACGGCGCGGATAACAAGTCGAACCAGATATATCCGGCCGACGACTTCGACGACGTGATCTTCACACGCGAATATTTCTATTCGCTCGAAGAAGGGATGCAGCAGATGGACCGCCCCGGCTCGGGCTCGTGGAATAACGAAATGGAGCTCGAATACGTTCCACCTCCGCCCGACGGCGGTGCCGCTCCGGATACGGAATGACACGGACGGCGTGTGAAAGTCCCGCTTTCAGGGCCGATTCGGAGGACATGAAAATAGTCCTTTGTTAATCGCCGGAAACGTGTATAATAAATTTTGAATATCCCCTTCTCTAACCCTCGCCCCTCGGATTTAGTAGTTAAGGAGGGGGGAGGGTTTTTTTATCACTCCCGGCAGTTGCACGGTTTTCTCACTTTGCTCTCCGCATGCCGCAGGGCCTGTCTTTTCACCCCCGTCTTCAGGTAAAATGGTAATAATCACAGAGAGGTTATGCACGTATGCACGGATTCGGCGCGAAAGAGATCGCACTCGTCCTCATAGGCGTTGTGCTGGGGGCGTTAACGGCGGCGGGGCTATACTCGGGCGGCGAGAGGTACGACCTGATCGCGTCGCCCGACGGATCGGTCGTTCACAAGATTGACAGGCGGACGGGGGACGTGTGGATAAAGAACTCCTACGTCGAGATCGACCCCGCCGGGCAGCCCGTTACGATATGGTACTGGGAGAAGCTGACGCTCGACAAGCCGGGGGCGGCCGGGATAGCGCGCGACCTCCAGGAGAACGCCGACCAGGTGCGCGCCGAGGCGGAGGCCGCAAAAAGGGCCGAGGCCGAAAGGGTGGCGGGGCTCCGCAGCGCGCGGCTGGACGAGATCCACGCCGCATGCGGCGAGGACACGGACTGCGTGGCCGACAACTGCACCATCGGCCCGTCCGGCCTGCCCGAGGATCCGGCGTGGCCGGCGTTTTGCACGGAGACTCTAAGGGCGCGAATCTTCGACCTGGTGATCAGCCAGTGCAAGGGCGCCGCCTCGTGCATAAAGGCGTACTGCGTGAACAAGTTCGACAACACGTATCCCGCGGTCAGCGACTGCATCAGTGAAATTAATCTCAGGAAGGTGCAGGTAGAAGCGGCGAAGCAGTAATCGGGCGGGGCCTTTTTATCGGTCGGAGGGGTCTCCAGTTGCTGAAGGGGAAGTTTTGTAGTAAATGGTAAATGCCGAGAAAGGGTTTTCTACTTTTCCTTGATGAAAAGTAGCAAAAATCACGGGCCGGGAAAAATTCTGCTAAAAATCATCGTTTCTTCGCTAAATCCTCCACCGGCCCACAGCCCCACATCGGATTTTTAACGCTCATACACTCGATTTTCTTAACGCGAATTTTGACGGCCCGGAAGTGTATTGCTTCGCCGCGAGCGGCTTGCAATATTATGATTTGGGGAGTCCCAAGTTTGTCATTCCCTAATGCTTGTATAGGGAATCCAGTCTTTAAAATAAAAAAGAGAAATGCAAATGCAAACTGCTTCTACTTTTGACTGACCACGCACGTACGTGTGTTTCTCGACGTAGCGCCGAAGCTGCCATAACCATCTAAAGCGCGGTGGTGGTAATGGCCAAGCGCTGCCACTTCGAATTCCAGCGGGCGTGGTGCGCCGGGCCGGAGGGGTATTGCTGCGCTGCATCCGGCTTCGCATGGCTTCGCCGCGACAAGCGCAGCTTGCAATATTATGTACTGCGATATCAATCCGATTCGGTCCGTCCCCGCGTATATCCAATACGGGAGAACACCGTTTCATCAGTACGTGCAAGCTTCCCTTTTCTTTCGTAATAGGGGAAAATTTAGCAGACCAACGATGGAGGATCAGCATGAACATGAAAACCTGCAGGAGATTCGCCGCACCGCTCGCCGTGATCGCGGCCCTGTTCTGCCTTTCGTCCGCGCCCGCGGCGGCACAGACCAAGTTCGTTTACAACCAGAACGAGTTCATCAAGATGAACCCGGTTATAGATATCCAGGATTTCACGCACGCCAATCAACCGCCCGCCCTCGACTTCCTTCAATGCGATACTCCCGTGAACAGCAATAGCAGCGACGAATGCTTTTCGCCCGGCGACATACTCGAAGGCATATCTTTCACCCAGAGCCCCGACCCGGACAACAACATACTCCTCCTGGGGACGGATTCGAGGGGATCGCAAAATCCTCCCTTCGTGCTGACCAACAATAATTTCGAGAGTGATTTCGTGATCAATTTCGATCCTGCGGTAAACACCGTCGGCCTGAATATGGGCTGCGCGGAGGTGGACGGCCCCTGCAGCACGGGCGTGAACGTCAAAATTTACGGAAGCAGCTCGGCCCTGGGATTCACCTCCGTTTCGGTCACGAACGATTTCGATACGTTCGTCGGCATGACGACCTCGGAGCCGATCGAGCGTGTGGTCCTGGAGCCGGCGGGAGGAACCCAGCAGGTCCGCGGCGTGCAGAGCGTATATTTCGGCCAGACGGAGCCCGGCGCGGAACCGGGGGGCCCGGGAGGGTCGGTGAATGTTCCGACGCTTTCCGAATGGGGGATGATCGCGGCGGCTGTCGGTTTTGCGTTCGTAGGCGTGTTCTATGCATTGAGGAGAAGGAAGGCGTCGGCTTGATGCGGACCACGTCCGCGGGAAGTCGACGTAGTACGTTTGAGTGATATATGCACTGGAAGCGCTGCAAGAGATATTGGCAAGATGCTGCTACTTCGAATGTCAGCGGACACGGTTCGCCGGTGGCTGAAGGGGAAGTTCTATACTTAACTGGTAAGGGTGGTGCAGGGGTTTTCTACTTTTCCTTGATGAAAAGTAGCACACACGAAGTGTGTTTTCCGACGAAGTACCTTCATGGATTTTTGCAACTGAAGTGCGAAAGGTGGTAATAGAAATGCGCCGCTACTTCGATTGCGTGCGGCTGCGAGCCGCCGGGCCGGGGACACGTAGTGTCTTTTTCGACATAGCATAGAAGGTGCTAAAGTCACTTGAAGCGCGTCAGGTGGTAATAGCAAGACTGCTGCTACTTCGGAATCCTGCACGCGTGGCGTGCAAAATCATCGTTCCTTCGCAAAATCCTCCAAATACTTTACCCCCACCCTGACCCTCCCCCTGGGAGGGGGAGGGAAGAGTAAGGTGGGTCGGATTTTTAACGCTCATCCACTCGATGTCTTCGGCGTGGCAAGGCTGGTGATTGAACAATATGGACGACCGAACGGTGCTATGAATTTCCAAGTCGGCTACGTCGAATTCCGGCACGCGTGCACACGTACGTGTGTTTCTCGACATGGCAACGAAGTTGCTAAAGTCACTTAAAGCGCGTCAGGTGGTAATAACCATGCCTTGCTATTTCGATATCCTGCGGGCGTGGCCCGCCGGCCCGGAGGGGTATTGCTGCGCTGCTTATGCGGCTTGCAATATTAAGGGATTTTCGGCGTAGCGCGTTCGGATGCTATAGGTGACTGAAGCGCGGCTGGTGATATTGGCTAGACGTCGCTACTTCGGGTGCCGATGCACGTGGCGGCCTGGAAGCGGCCCGCCTAATGCAGCGAAGAATCACCCCGATCGGTGGGCGATTCGCCCTGTCCCTGGGGGCGGGCTATCTCGATCTCGCCGCCCTTGTCCCTGAGCTCGTAGCCCGAGGCGAAAAAGCGGTCGGCGAATTCCCTTATCTCGGCCTCGGTGGCGCGTATCGTAATCTTGGCTATGGTGTTATTTTCCTGTATTTCCAGCGGCTTAAGCGTGTATGGATTGGTCCTCCCGGGGAAGAACTTCGCGATGTAGGAGCCCAGCCTTGTCGAGTATTCGATGAGCTCGTCCCGGGGTATGGATATGACGAAGTAATAATTTTTTTCACTCATGCTAATTCCCTCTGTAAGAATGATTATACACCGGTATAATAGATTTGTTCCGACATGGTGTCCCCCGAAAGGATTATCAAGCTTTGGGAGAAAGAGCAAGAAAAATGGGGTCTTGAGGATTGGGTGCTCCTGTTTTCGAACCAGAAACGGCACCTCGGATACTGCAAACCCCGTAAGAGAATTATCTCGCTCTCGCTCGCCTTTTTGAGTACGAACTCGTTCCAGGTGATGAAGGACACGCTCCTTCACGAGATCGCGCACGCGATCCATTACATGGAGACGGGAAAGACCAACCACGACAACGGCTGGAGGGACGTCGCCCGGCGAGTCGGGTGTAGGCCCGAGAGGTGCGCACCGGTGGACGGGCTGACGATGCCGCGCGGCAAGTACATCGGGCTCTGCCCGGCGTGCAGCAAGACGATCTACTTTTACCGGAAGGTAAAGCGGAGCTATTCCTGCAGCGAGTGCACGAAGGGCTACGACCCGCGCTTCAGGCTGAAGATAATGTCTACCGAGGTCTACGAGCTCAACGGCGGACGGAACGGCGCATACGGCGCGCGGAGGAACGGCGCGGGAAGGAACGGGAGCGGAAGGAACGGCAATTCCCGTAACCACAGGTAAGGACCGCAGCCCCGTCCGAAAAATCGGAGCTTGAAAATGTTACGTCATCTTCGTCGGAACACCGTGACATCAGTACGTGTTCCACGGTAAAATAGATAAGTATCTAAGCTCTGAATCCACCGGAGGCTCCAAATGAAATTCGGCATTTCGATATTCGCGACCGATTACGCCATGCACCCCTCGGAGCTCGCGCGCGAGGTGGAGGAGCGCGGCTTCGAATCGATATGGTTCCCCGAGCACACGCACATCCCCGTCAGGCGCACGAGCCCGTTCCCCGGGGGAGGGGAGCTGCCGAAGCAGTACTGGCACACGTACGACCTGTTCGTCGCGCTCACCGCCGCAGCCATGGCGACGACGCGGCTCCGCATCGCGTCGGGCATATGCCTCATGGTCGAGCACGACCCGATTACGGCGGCGAAACAGGTCGCGAGCCTCGACGCCCTTTCGGGAGGGCGGTTCATATTCGGCATAGGGGGCGGATGGAACGCCGAGGAGATGTCGAACCACGGGACGTATTTCAAGAAGCGCTGGCAGATACTGCGCGAGCGGATACTCGCCATGAAGGAGATCTGGGCCAGCGACGAGGCCGAGTTCCACGGCGAGTACGTCGATTTCGACAGGATACTCTCCTATCCCAAGCCCGTGCAGAAGCCGCATCCTCCCATATACATGGGCGGGTTCGGGCCGCGCACGTTCGACCGTGTGGTCGAGTTCTGCGACGGGTGGGTTCCGATCGCGATCCCGCCGGACGACATGGGGCGGCTGGTAATAGCGCTCAGGGACGCGGCGGGGCACGCCGGGAGGGACCCCGACGAGCTGACGGTTACGTACATGACGCTGCCGGGTCCTTCGCGGGAGGACGTCGATACGCTGGCCGAAGCCGGCGTCGAAAGGATAGTGTTCACGACGCCCACGGGCGGGACGGACGTCGTGCTGCCTGTGCTGGACGGGTTTGCGAAGCTGGCGGGGCTTTGAGGGGGCAGGGGCAAGGCTGCCGCTTCCTTCTATGCGTCATCGCTACTTCGGATTCCTGCACGCGTGGCTTGCTCGATTGTCAGCGGACACAGTCCGCCGGGCCGGGGACACGTAGTGTCGTTTTCGACGTAGCGACGAAGTTGCCATAGGCACTTGAAGCGCGGCTGACGGTATTAGCAATGGGCTGCCACTTCGAATTCCAGCGGGCGTGGCCCGTTAGCGGCTGAAGGGGAAGTTCTGAGCCTAGCTGGTAAGAATGGTGGAAGGGCTTTCTACTTTTGACTGACCAAAAGTAGCAAAAGTCACGGGCCGGGAAAAATTCTGCTAAAAATCATCGTTCCTTCGCTAAATCCTCCACCGGCCCACAGCCCCACATCGGATTTTTAACGCTCATACACTCGATTTTCTTAACGCGAATTTTGACGGCCCGGAAGTGTATTGCTGCGCCGTTCACACGGCTTGCAATATTATGATTTATCCACCGACTTTGCATTTTCCGTCATTCTGAACTTGATTCAGAATCTCGTTTTTAAAAGCATGAACAGAAAAGGCTAAGGCATACATCTCATGGGGTCTCCAGTGGCTGAAGGGGAAGTTCTATACTTAACCTACAAGGTCGATATAAGGCTTTCTACTTTTCCTTGATGAAAAGTAGCACACACGAAGTGTGTTTTCCGACGAAGTACCTTCATGGATTTTTGCAACTGAAGTGCGAAAGGTGGTAATAGAAATGCGCCGCTACTTCGATTGCGTGCGGCTGCGAGCCGCCGGGCCGGGGACACGTAGTGTCTTTTTCGACATAGCATAGAAGGTGCTAAAGTCACTTGAAGCGCGTCAGGTGGTAATAGCAAGACTGCTGCTACTTCGGAATCCTGCACGCGAGGCGTGCAAAATCATCGTTCCTTCGCTAAATCCTCCAAATACTATACCCCCACCCTGACCCTCCCCCTGGGAGGGGGAGGGAAGAGTAAGGTAGGTCGGATTTTTAACGCTTATCCACTCGATTTTCTTAACGCGAATTTTGACGGCCCGGAAGTGTATTGCTGCGCTGCTTATGCAGCTTGCAATATTAAGGGATTTTCGGCATAGCGCGGGAGGTGCCGAGATCACCTTAAGCGCGGCTGATGATAATAGCAATACCTCGTTACTTCGATCCCCAGCGGGCGTGGCCTGCCGACGTGCAAGTCCGGAATTTTACATTACACTAATCATCCATGGAAGAGAGATTCGATCCGAAAAAGAGATTCAACGAAAGGGCCACGGTTTACGACGCCGACGTGCTGAAGATAATCCCGGGTTACGCCGCGCTCCACGAAACGGTGTGTCATTTGCTGGAAACCACCCTGCCCGAAAACGCGTTCGTGCTGGTCGCCGGGGTCGGCACGGGGAACGAGACCGTTTCGCTCGCCGAGCGCAATCCCGGATGGCGTGTGACGGGGTTCGACATCGCGGAGAACATGATAGCCACCGCCTCGGCGAAGGTGGAAGCGCGGGGGCTCGGGCACAGGGTCGAGCTCATCCACGGCACCGTCAACGACGTATTCCAGGAGGCGTTCGACGGCGCGGCCGCGCTCCTCGTGATGCACTTCATACCATACGCGCAGAAGCTCTCGTTCCTCCGGGAGATAAACTTCAGGCTGAGGCCCGGCGGGACTCTCCTCCTGGCCGACTTCACGGGCGACAGGGGGTCGTTCGAGTTCGAGTCGTTCGTGACCGCGTGGGAGGATTACATGCTCGAAAGGAGGGAGAGGAAAGACGTAGACGAGACGGTGGGCCACACGCGGCGGGACCTCGACATACTCTCGCATGCGAGCATGGTCGAGCTCATACAGCGCGCCGGGTTCCTCCACCCGCGGCTCTTCTGGAAGTCGCTGGTGTTCAGCGCGTACGTTGCGGAGAAGGGAGAGTAGGCGGGAGGTGTTGCTGGCTAAGCAGAGCCTATTCTGTCATTCCCGAATGTATGTACCTGCCGCGGCGAAGCTTTCTTGTCCGACGTAGCTTTAGCGAAGTCGGAAGCGAAGCCGGGTCGGGAATCCAGCACGCCACGCATGCACGAATACGACGTCGCGGCTGTGAGCCGCGAACCCCCACTTCCGTCATCCTGAACTTGTTTCAGGATCTCGTTTTAAAGTCTTCAAGGCAAAGGATCAACTGCAACTGCGAAAGCTGGTAGAGGCTGCGGGGTTGGCGGCCTTGCGGGGGACGTTCTGAGCTAGCTGGTAGGGGTGGTGCAAGTGTTCTCTACCTTTCCCTGATGAGAAGTAGCACACACGTACGTGTGATTTTCGACGTAGCGGGTCAGGAGACTATAGGCACCGTAAGCGCGGCTGGTGGTAATGGCAGAGCGCTGCTACTTCGAATTCCAGCGGGCGTGGCCCGCCTAAAAATCATCGTTCCTTCGCTAAATCCTCCAAATACTATACCCCCACCCTGACCCTCCCCCTGGGAGGGGGAGGGAAGAGTAAGGTAGGTCGGATTTTTAACGCTTATCCACTCGATTTTCTTAACGCGAATTTTGACGGCCCGGAAGTGTATTGCTGCGCTGCTTATGCAGCTTGCAATATTAAGGGATTTTCGACGTAGCACCAAAGTTGCTGAAACCATCCTGAAGCGCGGCTGGTGGTAATGGCAGAGCGCTGCTACTTCGAATTCCAGCGGGCGTGGCCCACCGGCCCGGAGGGGTATTGCTGCGCTGCTTCCGGCTTCGGCCAAGGCCTTCGCCGAGACAAGCACGCAGCTTGCAATGGCGGAAAAGCGCTTGATGAATTGCTGGTGGAAATGGATTCCCGACCCGGCTTCGCATGGCTACGCCCCGACAAGCGCCGCGGCATGTACATACATTCGGGAATGACAGATTAGGGAGTCTCGCGGTTTTTCGCTGCAGCTACGTCATAATACCGTGCGGCGCGCACAAAAAAAGGGCCCGGCCGGAGGAAGGTTCGCAACGACAGACCGGACCCCTGATTCAATACCCCAAACTTTATTGCCGTATTCATTGTCAGGGCCTTGCTTCGAAAACGAGGTTGAACGGTGTTTCGGACGCACGCCTGAATCTCGTGAAGCCGCCCTTCGTGACGACGTCCTTGATCCTGGCCTCGCCCGCCTGTGCCCCGAGTGCGAGCCCGACCTCCTGGTCGAGCGACGCCGGGGTGCATATCAGCGTGGACGCGCCGTAGTAAGCCCTTCCGACAGGATTAATATTATCCTCTATTTTGTCGTTCGCATAGGGCTCGACGATCATCCACGTTCCGTCGGGCGCGAGGGACTTCAGCACGTGGGCCGACGCGCCCACCGGATCGCCCATGTCGTGGAGGCAGTCGAAGAACGTTACGAGGTCGTAATCCGTCCCCGGATAGCCCTTCGAAGCCGCCACCTCGAAGCTCGTGTTGCCGGATACTCCCGCCTTTTCCGCCGCCTGCCGGGCCCTTTCGACCGACGGCCCGTGGTAGTCGTAGCCGATGAAAGTAGAATTCGGCCAGGTCTTCGCCATGAGTATCGTCGAAGCGCCGTGCCCGCATCCGACGTCTGCCACGAGCGCCCCTTCTTCGAGCTTTTCGACGACGCCGTCCAGCGACGGTATCCAGCCCGACGTCAGGTTGGCTATATAGCTCGGGCGGAAGAACCTTTCCGTCCCTTCGAAAAGGCCGTGGTCGTGCTGGTGCCAGCCGAAACCGTCTCCCGTGCGGAACCGCTTTTCTATCTCGGGGTACGAGCGGATGGCCGAAACGGCCACCTGAAACGCGCCGGGAAGGAAAGCTGGGCTCGTCTCGTCGGCGAAGGCAAGCGCCTGCTCGGGGGAGAGGCTGAACTTTCCCGAGTCGGGGTCGTAGGTCACGTATCCGCCTGCCGCCTGGCAGGATGCCCATTCCCTTACGTACCTCTCGGCCGTGCCGGTCTTTTCCGCGAGCTCGGCCGGGGTCATCGGGCCGTTATCCGCGAGGGCCTTGTAAAGCCCGAGCTTGTCTCCTATGACGGCGAGCCCGGCGTGATACGCGCCCCCGAAATCCACTATCGCCCTTCCTATAAGCTCTTCAAGCTTTGATTGATCGATTGACATACGAGTAACCTCCGTGTGATTTTTTAAATTCCGGGGGAGTTATTACATAAACCGTGCCAGAACCGCTGCCTGAAAAATGTGTAACGATTTCAGGGAGTTGAAGCGTGAACGAGCGCCGTGCCCGCCGCGAAATATCGCGCCGCCGGGAAATTCAGCGGTTCCGGACCGCGAGATTAAGCGGTGCGGTACGGTATATTCGGGCCCACGGATACCTGAAAGGGCTCAGGGCTTCTTAATCCCGAGGGTCTTCATACGCGAGCGCAGGGTAGAGGGATTCATACCGAGAAGCTCGGCCGCCCCGCCCTTGCCGTAGATCCTTCCTCGGGCGGCTTCGAGCGCCTTCAGGATGTTGCGCCGTTCGAGCTCGGCCAGCTCTTCGAGCCTGTAGACGGACACGGCTTCTTTCGCGGGAGTCGGGGCCGCCTCCCCGGGCCCGATAACCGTTTCGGGCAGCGCGCGGCCGAGGTCGAGCGCCCCGCCCGGGGAGGTGATGACCGCCCTTTCGATGACGTTCTGGAGCTCCCTTACGTTGCCGGGCCAACGGTAGGAGAGCAGCTTTTCGATGCACCGGTCCGTGAGGGGGCTTATGTCCCTGCCCATGCGCTTCGCGAACTTTTGGGCGAAAAAGCGCGCGAAGAGGCAGATGTCGTCTCCCCTTTCGCGAAGCGGGGGGATGCTGATCGGAAAAACGTTGAGCCTGTAGTAGAGGTCTTCGCGGAATTCGCCCTTTTCGACCGCGCGCCGGAGGTCGCGGTTCGTAGCGGCGAGGACGCGGACGTCCACCCTCACCGTGCGCGAGCTGCCGACGGGCTCGAACTCGCCCTCCTGGAGCACGCGGAGGAGCTTCGATTGAAGGTCGAGAGGGAGCTCCCCTATCTCGTCGAGGAATATCGTCCCCCCGTCGGCGGCGGCGAACCTGCCTACGCGCTTTTTCGTCGCGCCGGTGAACGCGCCCGCCTCGTGGCCGAAGAACTCGCTTTCGATGAGGCTCCCGGGAATGGCCGCGCAGTTTACCTTTATCAAGGGCCGCGCGCTCCGGCGGCCGGCCTTGTGTATCGCGCGGGCGATCACTTCCTTTCCCGTTCCCGTCTCGCCCAGTATGAGGACGGTCGCGTCCGTCCCCGCGACCTTGCGGACGTCTTCGAGCACTTCGGCAATGGCGGGGCTCCGGCCTATGATCTCGTCGTAGTTTCCGAGCTCGATGATCTCTTCTTCCAGATACTTCGCGGCGTCCATGAGCGAGCTTATCTGCCGCCGGGCTTCGAGCCTTTCGCTTACGCTTCTCAGTATGAGGGTGTAGAAAATTTTTCTATCGACCTCGTATGCCGAGAGCGTCGCCTCGGCCTCGAACGGCGAGCCGTCGGCCGTTACGGCGCTGAGGCCGCCGTGTATCCAGAGCTTTTTCCTGCCGTCGGGGAGCGCTTCGAGCTCTTTAATGAGCCGGGAGAGCCTGTCCCTGCTTTCTTTCGCCAGGAAGCGCGCGAAGTCGTTGCCTTCGAGGGCGCCCGCACTGAAGCCGAAGAGCTTTTCGGCGGCCGAGTTGACGAGGTTCACGCGGAGCCCGGAGTCGAGCTCGATTATCGAATCCATGGCGGAGTCGAGGAGGCTCGACAGCTTCTCCTCACGCTCGCGGAGCTTTTGCTCGGCGCGGAGCCTTCTGAGCTCGGCGACCGCCCTTTCGGCGAATATGTTGAAAACACCGCTCAGGCGGTCGTCGGCGGGGATGGGCCGCGTGTCGAGCACGGAAAGATAGCCGAGCGTCGTCCCGTCCACGTCCTTGAGCGGCGCGCCCATGAAGCTCACCGCCTTGAACGACCTCAGCGTGTCGCTGTGGGGGTAGATGTCCATTATGTTGTCGGGGTAGTGGACGAGCTTGTCGGCCATGACGACCTCTTCGCAGATGGTGCCCGTGAAGTCGTACTCGTAGTCGTCGAGCCATTCGCCCTTCATCAGAAAGGCCAGGGCCTTGAGCGTGCGTTTTTCCTTGTTGAGGACGGTGAGCCAGGCGCCTTCGGTGCCGAGGGCCTTGGAGAGGTTTTCGACGATGGCGTAGAAGAACCGCTTCCCGGTGACGGAGGACGTCGATTCGATGAGCGTTCTCAGGACCCGCTCTTCGTCGAGCTCGCGTATCTGCTTCGCTGCATCAAGGCTCATGACCGCCCCCTCCTGTATATACAAGGGAAAATTTTATCATAAACGCGTGTGCGAAGACAATGACCGGAGAACGGATAGACAGGTGTAACTGCACGTTGATTGGGGGGCGGGATTCAACACGGGCGGCGTATGTGCCGCCATGCCGGAGAAATTTCTGTTTTTCGGAACCGGTTTATTGTATAGTGGTTAAAGAACCGAGTAAGTTTTAAAATACCGGAAAAGAGGGCAGACGGATGATGAGAACAATGTCCGCTGTCACGTTAACCCTCTTTATTCTCGCGGCTGCGAGTCTCTCACGGGCCGGGAAAGTCACCATAATGCCCGCTCGTTCGCCGGGGGAGAATAGGGGAGTGGGGATGATAGCGGCGCGGGCCGGTGAAGATTCGATGAATACTATCTGACAGGAGGATTACGATGCCTGCACCGATCTTCGGAATTCCGACTCTGTCCGAATGGGGCATGATCGCGGTGGCCGCCGGTTTTATTCTCATCGGCGTTTTCTATGCCGTGAGGAAGAGAAGAGCGTCGGCTTGATGCGGACGACGTGCGTGCAGGAGGCCGATGTCTCGGCGCTCAGCCGCGGCCCTGCTTTCGTCATTCTGAACCATGTCCCGGACTCGATCCGGGATCAAGTCAGAATTGAAGAATTCAGTTACAAAGTCAAAGGCTTTCTAATTTTGCTTGACCGCACACGTACGTGTGATTTTCGGCGTAGCATGTCCTGACACTATAGCTAAGTGAAGCGCGACTGGAGGTTGTGGCAATGCCTTGCTACTTCGAAAGCTGGTAGAGGCTGCGGGGGTTGGCGGCCTTGCGGAGGACGTTCGGTGCTGGCTGGTAGATATGGAGAAAGGGTTCTCTACTTTTCCTTGATGAAAAGTAGCAAAAATCACGGGCCGGGAAAAATTCTGCTAAAAATCGTCGCTACTTCGCTAAATCTGCACCTTCCCCATCCCCTGGGCAGATTTTTAACGCTCATCCACTCGATTTTCTTAACGCGAATTTTGACGGCCCGGGAATGTATTGCTGCGCCGCTTACGCAGCTTGCAATATGATGATTTGTCCACCTACTTTGCATTTTCCGTTATTCTGAACTACGATTTCGAGCAAGCGAGGAATCGGACGCCACGGGCCGACTGCAGGGAAGCTCATATAGTACGGCTCCATAGCATATCAAATCAAAATATTCAGAATCTTGTTTTTAAAAGCATTGACAGAAAAGGCGAAGGCATAAATCTCATGGGGTCTCCAGTGGATGAAGGGGAAGTTCTGTAGTAACGGGTAAATATGATGCAAGTTGTTTTCTACTTTTGACTGACTAAAAGTAGCAAAAATCACGGGCCGGGAAAAATTCTGCTAAAAATCGTCGCTACTTCGCTAAATCTGCACCTTCCCCATCCCCTGGGCAGATTTTTAACGCTCATCCACTCGATTTTCTTAACGCGAATTTTGACGGCCCGGGAATGTATTGCTGCGCCGCTTGTGCGGCTTGCAATATTGAGGGATTCTCGACGTAGTGTCGAAGTTGCTGAAACCACCTGAAGCGCGGCTGGTGATAATAGCGTAATGCTGCCACTTCGAAAGTCAGCGGACACTGTCCGCCGTGCGGATGGCGCTATGAATTTTCATACTCGCTACGTCGAATGCCGGCGGTTGAGAGCAGCCACGCATGGCGTGCGATTTTGATAACAGGTGCGCGATTTTGATAATCTGGTAAAATGCTTTTCAAGAGGTAACACGGCCATTTCCCGCGATATTACTGGAAGAGAAGACATAGAACTGTTCGTGGAAAGGTTCTACGGCAGGCTCATGACGGACCCGTTCATAGGGTTCCTGTTCACGGACTGCGTCGATATAGACCTCCGCGAGCACCTGCCCATAATCAGCGATTTCTGGGAAACCATCCTCTTCCAGAAACCGGCCTACAAGCGCGGGCCGCAGGTGATGAACGTGCACCTTGCGCTCAATCAGAAGGCTGAGCTGAAGCACTTTCACTTCCGCCGGTGGCTCCATCTGTTTAACAAGACCTTGGACGAGCTGTTCGACGGCCCCGTGGCCGAGCGCGCCAAGGAGCGGTCGGTCTCCATCGCCGAGGTCATGAAGCAGCGCATCGGCGTCAAGATCGACTGCTGATGCGGGCTCACATAACACGCCGGCATTATTTGAAATATCCCCTTATCTTCAGGACGGCGTAAGCCCCGGCGAGGCCTCCGACGAGGCCGTCGACAAACCCCCACGCGCCCCACGCCGCCGCGCCCGCATAGTCGCCGGGGAAGAAGAGGTACGACTCTCTTACCGACGGCAGGGCACCCGGGAAGGCCGTGAGCGTGAGCCAGACGGGTCTTATCGTGAAGTCGAACTCCGTTATGCCGAAGCCGTATTCTATGGCGACGGCCGAGAGGAGAAACGACGACGCGCCGAGGGCCGCACCGAGGCCGACGCCGAAGGCAAGCGCCTTTCCGGCAGTGCCGGGGGAGCGCCCCGCGGTGACGGCGTTGTAGACGAGGGCGGTCAGAACGCCGGCGGCGAAGCCGTCTATGCCCGCCGTTACGAGAGCCAGCGACACCAGGCGCGCCGTGATGGGGATGCCGTGCTCGGCGTAGCGGATGACCGTTTCGAACGCCGGGCCGTGCCCGAGCGCGTCCGCCCCCAGGAGGACGAGGGCGGTAAGCGGCCTGAAGTCGAGCTCGGACCAGGAGACGGCGCCGCCGCCGAGGGCGGAGAGGACGACGAGGAGGAGAGAGCCGAGGAGCCAGAAAATGCCGGCGTAAATTCCGAAGCGGAGAGGTCGCATGAAATGCAAGTTACACTTTGCAGCGCGGTATGGCAAACGGGACCGGGAAGGCCGCCGGGGCGGCCTCCATCGCCGGTGGATTCCCGGGCGGTCAGTTCCTGCGGACCGCGCACATGCCCCGGGCGCGCAGGCTTTCGCAATCGGCCACGTAGTTGCTTTCGAGGGCTCTCTGCTCCCTGTACATGCTGTATCCGGAGAAGTCTTTCCCGCAGCCTTTGTCTCCGACCGAGCTGACGAAGAGCCCGATGTTGAGCGAGCTCGCCGTCGGCTGGAGCTCGCAGCATGCGGCGTGCTCGATCGCGTGCTTTATGTCGAAGAGCTTTCCGAAGGGGTTCTCGTGGAACGGCCCGAGCCCCTTGGCCCCGGTCGCGCGCCCCTGGCACGACAGGGGGATGCCCATGTCCGGCCGCCCGTCGTTCGGGTCGCCGATCAGGTTCCAGCGTATCGCCCAGAGGTCGTTCGCACAGCGGAAGATATTGTCCATGGCGCGTTTTCGGCAGGTGTTCGCCTGCGCCTTGTTCTCGCACTGTCCGCGCCCCTCGAACTGGTCGAGCGTTTTCGTGGTTCCGCGCGAGGTGTCCACGCCCTTGCCTCCCGTTACGGCGATTCCTATGAATCCCGTGCAGCCCCTGTAGATGTCGGCCCGGGCCGGCGTGGACGCCGCGGCTATTACCATGAATGCTGCGGCTATAAAGCCCAGGAGCGTTACGGATTTTATGCTCCTGTTAGTTCTGTTAAGGTTCCTGTCCATTTAAAACCTCCTCACCTTTTTTAAGGTTGGTAACGGAGGGCTTCAAAAAGGTTCGGAAGGGGAATAGGGCACGTCTGCCGATATTCGGAGTAATTGAGGGACAGGTTTTTTATCCCCCCTTAGAAAAAGGGGGGAACAAGGGGGGATTTAAGTCTGAGATGAGAGGTTAATATGTATCTCCTCAAGCACTCCATCTATGTTCTTCAACACATCACTATCGGAGAACTTAAAACCTTCAATCCGAGACTCTTGAGCGATTCGTCTCGAATCCTGTCACTGGACTCGACCTTTCCGTGGTAATGTTGCCCACCATCCACCTCGATAACAAGTTTTGCTCTTGGACAGTAGAAATCCACAATAAAATTTCCTATGATCCTCTGCCTGTAAAATTGAAAACCTGAAAGCTGTTTCCTGGTGAGTTTCGACCAGAGCATTCTTTCGGCGTCGGTCATGTTTTTTCTGAGAGTGCGCGCTCTGGTCTGGAGCTTCTTGTTGTAACGGAGCATGGGATTAACTATATCAAGATTAATTAAAGAATAAATCCCCCCAACCCCCCTTTTTCTAAGGGGGGATGAAAATTTAATTGTGGCTTGCCTATTGTTCTACCGGCTCCTCGATCTTTATGTCGATGTCGAAGTCGATTATGGAGCGGGCGCCGCTGCCCCTGTAGGATCCCTGGACGGGAGCGGCTTCCTCGGGGATGACACCGGCGGCGACGGCGACGTGGGAGTCGGCCACCGCCAGTCCGCTCGAAGGGTCGTATCCCCTCCATCCTCCGCCGGGGAGGTACACCTCGGCCCAGGCGTGGAGCTGCCTTTCGTCGCTCATGAGCTCGGCCTCCCTGTAGCCGCTGACGAACCTGGCCGCGAGCCCGACCGACCTGCACGCCTCGATGAAGAGCATGGTGAGGTCCCTGCACGCGCCGCGCCCGAAGCCGAGCGTGACCTCGGCGGGGTAGGGCGGCCCCTCGTGCCTTATGACCTGCTCGAAGTCGTTGTAGACGCGCGAGTTGAGCGCCGCGAGGAAGGCGAGCGTGTCGGGCCCGGATTCCTCGAAGACGGTGAACACGAACTTGTCCATCTGCCCGTCGGGCTCGGTGTTCCTCGACATGAACGCCCGCAGCGCGGGGACGTAGTACTTCGGGTAGAACGCCGGTATCTTCGTCACGCCCGGCTCGGTGATTATGTAGTCGTAGGGGTTTACACGGAGCGTATCGACGACGGACTTCGTCGTGATGTTAAGGCTGCCGTGCCGTCCGGAGAACCACGCGCATATGCTGTCGTTCCCGGCGACGTCCACGATATTCGTCATGCCGTCCGGTTTCGGATCGATTTCTATCTCGAAGCTTATGAGCGTCTGCGAGGCGTCGCACTTCGGCCTGAGCCTGATCGTGTGCGGGTCTAAAAATACGGAGTCGTTGTATTTGTAGGTCGTGTTGTGGGTTATGGATATTCGCATTTCTCTCGATTCCTTTTCTATTTTTTACTTCTTTCACTTCGAATCCTCGAGCTTGTCGAAGGCCGCCTTCACCCAGTCGTGGGGCAGCTCCCTTATCCCCTCGCGGAGCCTCTTCTGCCACCAGTCCGAGATCGCCAGGAGCTCCGACCGCTCGTACCTGTGCTCTACGATGTCGTACGTGTCGGCTCTATAGAGCACGACGTCTATAGGGAAGTCTACGTCTATGGCGCTCGTCCGCGTCGCGTCGAACGCGAGGTAGCCTATCTTGAGTGCCGTTTCCATGTTGAGCTCGTAGGAAAGCGCCCTGTCCATGATGGGCTTCCCGTAGCTCGACTCGCCGATGAGGTAATACGGCGTCCCCTGCCCGACCTCGACCCAGTTGCCCTGGGGGTAGAGCATGTAGAGCTTGTGCTCGGTGTCCTTTTCGAGCTGGCCTCCGATTATCGAGAAGAGGTTGAAGTGAAGCCCCGCCTCTTCGAGGGCCTTCCTGTCTTCCTCGCCGACGCGCCTTACCTGCTGGGCGAAGGCGTTCACGGCCTTGTACAGCTTGTCGAACGTCGAGTCGTCCTGGTCGGGCACCTCGTTAAAATAGGTGAGCGCCTTGTCGCGTACGGACCGGAGGCCCGACGTCATCAGGAAGAGCGAGTGCCGCCCGTACTGGTGTATCGTAACCTTCCTCGCCGTTATGCTCTCGGCCCCCGTCGTAACGAGCGTATCGGCGATCCCCACGAGCCCCTTCCGCACCTTCATGCCTACGCAAAAAGTCACTGTGCTGCACCTCCGCCCTTCGCCTTTACCGGCTCCATGGAGAAGAACGAGCTCCTTATGGCGTCGTCCACCCTGTTGAGGCGCGTCTGGAACGCGTCCAGGTACTCGTGAAGGCCTATGTCTATTATTTCGTCTATGCTCGCGTAAACGAGCTCGGAATGAAGGAGCCCCATGCGCCGCTCGGCCTCGTTTTGATAGCCGTCGATCGGCGAGCCGGTGATTGCGTGGAGCGAGTCCTCCGCGACCATTATGCAAAAGAGTATCGCGCGGGGGAAGCTCCTGTCGAGTATGAGGAAATCCGCCACTCTTTCCGGCGATATGTAGTCGAACTTGCGCCTGTACATGTCGAGCGCGCTCGCGGACTTGAGAAGCGCCGCCCACTGTATGTTGTCTATCGGGGTGCCGACGTCCTCGGGCTTCGGAAGCAAGAGGAAGTACTTGACGTCGATGATGCGTGACGTCTTGTCGGCGCGCTCGATGAGCTTGCCCATGCGGGCGAAGTGCCAGTCCTCGCCGCGGTTCATCGTGGCGTCGGCAATGCCGGCGTAGAGGTGGCTCTCCATCTTCACCTTCATATAAAAATCCTGGGGCGTGTCGGTGGCCGCGTCCCCGAACGCCGCCTCCTTGACGAAGAAGTAGAACTTGTTTATCTGCTCCCACATTTCGGACGTTATAGTCTCGCGTATCGTGCGGGCGTTTTCGCGGGCGCGGGTGAGCGTCGAAAGTATCGAGTTAGGATTCGACTTGTCGAACGTCAGGAACTGGAGGACGTTCTCCTTCGTCGCCGTCTCGCCGTACTTCTCCCGGAAAGGGTCGAGGTCGCCCGTCGTGCTGACGAGCGGCCCCCACTGCTCGGAATGCTCCGCCCCCGCAGGCCGGTCGAGCATGAGGTGGAGATTGACCTCTATGAACCTGGCGACGTTCTCTGCCCTTTCTATGTATCGTGACATCCAGTAGATGCTATTCGCTACCCTGCTGAGCATTGTCGATTAATATACCATCTTCTCCTGATTATTTTCTTGCGTGCGCCGGGGTGCGGCTCAGGGGATGTCCCTTAGCACCCAGGTGTCCTTGCTGCCGCCGCCCTGCGAGGAGTTGACGACGAGGGAGCCTTTCTTGAGGGCGACCCTGGTCAGGCCGCCGGGCATGACGTAGATATCCTCGCCGTAGAGGATGTACGGGCGGAAATCGACGTGCCGCCCCTCGAACCTGTCGCCGGCGAGGACGGGCACCCTCGAAAGGGATAGCGTCGGCTGGGCGATGTAGTTCCGGGGGTCGGACAGGATGAGCTTCCGGAATTTTTCCCTCGTGGCCTTCGTGGACTTGGGGCCTATGAGTATACCGTAGCCCCCCGATTCGTTGGCGGGCTTTACGACGAGGTCTTTCAGGTTTTCGAGGACGTAGGCCCTGTCGCTCTCTCGCGAGCAGACGTACGTCGGCACGTTGGGGAGTATGGGCTCTTCGCCCGTATAATATTTTATGATTTCGGGTACGTATGCGTAGATGATCTTGTCGTCCGCTATGCCCGTGCCGATGGCGTTCACGAGGGCGACGTTGCCGGCCTTGTAGACGTCCATTATCCCCGGGACGCCCAGGAGCGAATCCGGGCGGAACGTCAGCGGGTCGAGGAAGTCGTCGTCGATGCGGCGGTAGATGACGTCCACCTTCTGCAAACCGCGCGTCGTCTTCATGAAGACGTAGCCGCCCGAGACGACGAGGTCCGAGCCCTCGACGAGCTCGATGCCCATCTGCTGGGCGAGATACGAATGCTCGAAGTAGGCCGAGTTGTATATGCCGGGGGTGAGGAGGACGACGTTCGGCGAATAGACGCCCTTGGGGGCGACGTAGCCGAGTGTGTCGCGGAGGCGGTTCGGGTAGTTGTCCACGGGGCGTATCTGGAGGTCCTCGAAGAGCTTGGGGAAGGTGCGTTTGAGCACCTCCCTGTTTTCGAGGACGTACGAGACGCCGGACGGCGAGCGGAGGTTGTCTTCCAGCACGTAGTACGCGCCGTCGCCGTTCCGGACGAGGTCCGTCCCGGCGATGTGGCACCATATACCGCGCGGCGGGCGGAACCCGACGCACTGCGGGCGGTAGACCTTGCTCGACATGAGCAATTCTTCGGGGACTACGCCGTCTTTCAGTATCTTGCGGTCGTTGTATACGTCGTCGATGAACAGGTTCAGCGCGTAAATCCGCTGTTTCAGCCCGCGCTCGAGGACGTCCCACTCCCCGGGCTCGATGACGCGGGGGATGATGTCGAACGGGAAGATGCGCTCGGTGCCCTCGTCCTCGCCGTAGACCGTGAACGTTACGCCCATTTGAAAGAGCCGGGCCTCCGTCGCCTTCTGGCGGCGGAGGAGCTCGCCCCTGGGAAGGTCCTCTATCCTCTTTAAGAGAAGCGAAGCGCCCGGACGGGGGCTTCCGTCGTCGGTGAAATATTCGTCGAAGAAGCCGCCTGTATCGTAATTCTTGTAATACGTGACCATGCGCATAATTATATCATCCCGAGCATTCATATTAATTCCGGCGCGCCTTGCGTCCGCCGGAGTGGGCGATTTCCGCCGGAGACGCCGCAAAAAAAACGTCCCGGGCCATAAGAGACAGGGGGGATGGCCCGGGACTAGGCTAAAGGTGTTGGAGACTTTCGTTAAGCACCCATTTCGCTCCAAAGCATTTATTCCGAGTAAGCGGGTGGCGGGAATCTCCTCTATTATTCCCGCCGTCCGCTACACATAAGGCCGTCCGCTACACATAAGGAGGTATCGAAGAAATGAGTCATCTAGCTTTCAATTTATGCCGGTGGTCTTCACCGAGCCGGACGGTTTCCATTCTTTCGTTTCCGATACTTCACCCTTGAACGCCCCGTAGTCGCCGGTATACGTCTCGCTTACGAGGCGGTTCTCGATGAGCTCCGGGATCCTGTTCTTGACGGCTTCGTCGTAGGAGCAGACGCCCGACATCAGGTATCCGAGAAGCGCGATTTCGAGAAGGTAGTCGATGTTCGCGTTGACGACTTCACGCGTCTCTGCGCCCCCTTCGGGCTTGTCGATGTTGTAGAAGATCGTCTCGCGGAGGCACATTCCGGCCTCGAAGACGTTGTCGGCGGGGGCGTTTTTCCTTATCCAGACGCCCAGGTTGAACGCCGCTTTGATGGATGCCGATATGCTGTCGTTTCTCATTACTCTCCTCCTTTGAAAAGAGATTTTTCAAACGACCCCGTATCCCGCCCGGCTGCCTGCCGTTTATCCGGCAGCCTTTTCGCGTTTGCGTTTAACTCTCCGCGTGTCCGCGACGGCAACTACTTGCCTGATAAATAGAGCAATATTCGTGCCATTTAGGTGATTTTGGAGAAAAGGCAAGGATTAGCGGGGGTTTCGTTGTTCGCAGATGCACAACGAAATTCCGCGAGGGCGCGTGGGTGCTTACTTGGTAAACACGACGTGCCGTATAATAACGCACGCGGGCCGTGTGCGCCGGATTCGGGCGTAGCGGCTTCGATTGTTTACTGCCGGGGGTCTTCAGTGGCTGGAGGGGAAGTTTTGTAGTA
>DAOKYU010000019.1 GCA_035325995.1 Thermodesulfobacteriota bacterium
AAAGTGTTACCTATGTCCCCGAACGTTTGTTACCACTCTCCCAGGTCTGTACAAAGGGGAAATAAGGGGGATTTGGGGGCAGCGCCCGCTGGCGACCGGCATAGCTAGGCTGCGCAGTTATCACCTGCCGTGCGAATCGTGCTATAAATCTCCGATCCTGCTACGTCGTGTAACACACTCACACTATGCCTGTGTCATTCCCAACGGTTCTGAGCGAGCGTAAGAACCGGATGCCACAACCTTGAAGCGCAAACGTTTATCCGGTACCGCTCAAAACCCGCCTTCTTTAGTATCAAGGCTGTACTTGCCGTGGCGTAGCCTACGGGCGAAGCCGGGTCGGGAATCCATTTCCGCCAGTGATCAATCAGGAATCTTTCAAATTAAAAAGGGTTCATGAATATTTATGTTTCGGGAAACACACTATGTGTGTCATTTCAAGCGGGTGAGGAATCGGACGCCCTCTGCCAATTGCAAGAAGGCATATCTGGTACTGCTTGGAAATACCTCAAATTAAAACAGCGAGAAATCTCTCTTTTCATCTTCCCCTTAGAAAAAGGCCTGTCGGGGCGGAGCTTTCTTGTCCGACGTAGCTTTAGCGAAGCGGAGGGGCAGGGGGGATTTAATAGTTTAGACGTCATCCTGGGCCCTGTTCCGGACTCGCGATCCGGGATCGACTCAATATCTCGTCTTTTCTTAAAAGGGCAGGGTGGTTAAAGATTAAGCTCGAGCTCGAGCGCCTCTTCGGCCTCGTCATCGCCCTGGAGGAATATCTTGTCCGGAAGCCCTATTATGCGCCTGAGCGCCTTCAGCTCCTGCGAGGCCTGCTTCCTTCTCTTTTTCATCCTTTTGGTCCTTATCCTGAGGAGCGACATCGTATACGAGATATCCCGGTTCCATCTTCCTCCGGGCCCCGGCTCGGCGTGGTCCTTTTCCTCCATGGACGTCTGGAGCGAGAAGAAAAGCTCGTACTCCTCGTCGGGTATGAAGTTATCGAGGAATGAATAGGCATCCTCGATTATGTCCCTTTCCTCTATATAGTCCTGGTGAAGGAGATAGATCGCGAGAGCGTGCCTTATGGTTTCCTGCGGGAACGGAAGCAGCGACTCCGGAAGAGCTCCGGGCAGGAGCTTCAGCGACTCGGGTCTTTCGTGCTCGTTTACCTGCGCCAGCAGGTCGCCGTACGCAGAGACTATGCTCTTGGGATGTAAGCTCGTATCTTCCCTGTCCACTTCGAAATCCCTGATGCCTCGGACAAATGGAACGGGAAACGTATACGCGGGCGGAAAGAAGAGCCTCCCCGCCGCGTTGTTTCAGCCGTTTGATTTAATGTATGCCTGGGTCCCCGCGAGCTCCGAATCCGGACTGACGAAAACCTGCGCCTAGCCCTTTGCCTTTTGCGAAGCTCGCCCCTTATTCTATCACGCACGACTTCCCTTTAATAGTAGACGTAAAAAAATTCCTGCCGCGGGTCCGGGTTTCTAAATGGCGGTTTTGTGGATTTGTAGTATTATAAGAGCGTCGTTTCCATAGTCGGCTAAAACGGAATCAATGAAAAGCTTTGAGCCATCGAAATCGTTAGTCGGCAAAAACTCCATCCTCGCGCTGGTTGCGCTCGGCATAGTCTTCGGCGATATCGGGACGAGTCCGCTTTATGCATTCAGGGAATGCTTCTCCCTGAGATACGGTATAGAACCCTTCCACGAGAACGTGCTCGGCATACTTTCCCTCATTTTCTGGTCGCTTATGATAGTCATCTCGCTAAAGTATGCGATCTACGTCATGAGGGCCGACAACCAGGGCGAGGGAGGTATACTCGCGCTTCTTGCGCTCCTTATTCCCTACTACGGAAGAGAAAAAAAAATAAGCAGGCTCGTTTTCGGACTCGGCATCTTCGGCTCGGCGCTCTTTTACGGGGACGCCATGCTTACCCCCGCCATATCCGTCCTGAGTGCCGTCGAGGGGCTCAAGATCGCTTCCCCGATGTTCCACGATTACGTTATCCCCATAACCCTCTTGATCCTCTTCTGTATCTTCTTCGTCCAGAGTAAAGGCACCGGCCGAGTGGGATCTCTGTTCGGTCCCATAATGCTGATATGGTTTCTGACGCTCGCAGTCCTGGGCGTCTCATGGATAATCAAAGTCCCATCGGTACTGGAATCGATGGACCCTCTATATGCCATAAAGTTCTTTCTTAACAACGAGGTACAAGGCTTTTTGGTGCTCGGCGCCGTTTTTCTCGTCGTAACCGGCGGCGAGGCGCTCTACGCCGATATGGGACACTTCGGCAGGTTCCCCATCAGGCTCGCGTGGTTCGGTGTTGTCCTCCCCGCGCTTTTAATCAACTATTTCGGACAGGGCGCCCTCGTCCTCACGCGTCCCGAAGCGGTGGAGAACTCCTTTTATCTCCTCGTTCCCGAATGGGGGCTCTATCCGCTCATCGTGATGGCTACCATAGCAACCGTCATTGCCTCACAGGCTGTCATCTCCGGGGCTTTCTCCCTCACGTCACAGGCCCTCCAGCTCGATCTCCTCCCGAGGGTAAACGTCGTTCACACCTCGGCCGAGCAGATGGGTCAGATATACGTCCCATTCGTTAACTGGGTTATGCTTGCCGGCACGGTATTCCTCGTCCTCATCTTCCGCACCTCGGGAAATCTGGTCGGGGCATACGGCGTAGCCATAGCGACCCTCACGGTCATAACGACGCTCCTCATGTTCATTTATTCGGTCTCCGTATGGAAATGGAATCTCGCGGCGGCGCTCCTCCTCACCTCCTTCATGCTCGTAGTCGACCTCGTCTTCTTCGGGGCGAATATAATCAAGCTCGACCAGGGCGGATGGTTCCCGTATCTCATCGCCATAATCGTCTACTTCATAATCATAACGTGGGTAAAGGGGCGGCGGCTCGTACAGGAAGAGTTCAGAAAAGAAGAGATACCCTTTTCAGTCTTTCTCTCCGACCCCATGTTAAAAGACGTCCCGCGCGTACGGGGCACGGCCGTCTACATGTCGAAAAATCCCTACGGCGTGCCGAGAACGCTCCTTCACAACTTCAAGCACAATAAGGTCTTCCACGAGCGCATAATAATCCTGACGCTATACACCGAGGCCGTCCCGCGCGTCTACGGCGCCGACAAGATGAAGGTCGAGGAGCTCGGGCACAATTTCGTGAGGGTCATCGCGAATTACGGGTTTCTCGAAAGGCCCGACATATTCCACGTGCTGGAATACCTCCGTGACCTCGGCATCGAATGCAGGATAAACGAGCTCACGTTCGTCCTCGGCCGCGAAACCATAATAGTGGGCCGCGGCCACGGCCTGGAGAGGCTTAAAAAGAGGCTCTTCGCCTTTCTATCCCGGAACATGCTGCCGGCCACGCACTACTTCAACGTCCCGCCCAACCGCGTCATAGAGATCGGCCTTCAGATAGAGATCTAGGCGGGCCACGCCTGCAGGAAATCGACGTATGCCGGGATAGTGCTGTTATCGCTTTTTGCGCGAATGGTGCCATGAATCTCCGGTATTGCTGCGTCGTAAAACATCCATTCTTGCTTTTTGATCCCCCCTTAGAAAAAGGGGGTATGGGGGGATTTGCGGACCGCGACAATCTCTCTTCCGATTAAGCCATGAGCCCTATAGTTCTCCTGAACTGCGCGAGCGCAATACCGAATAACGCGGCCCCTATAGCCAGTATGGCGACGAACTGCGGCCAGACGACGGAGAATCCCGCACCGCGGTATAGGATAGCCTGGGCGAGCATCACGAAGTGCGTGTTCGGCGCGGCAAGCATGAGATACCGCACTGCGTCCGGCATGCTCTCCCGGGGCGTCGTGCCGCCCGACAGCATCTCCAGCGGCAGCAGTACGAGTATAAACAAGAGGCCGAACTGCGGCATCGAACGGGCTATGGTGCCCAGGAATATCCCCATCGACGTCGTGGCGAAGAGCTGCGCGGCCGCGCCGGCCAGAAAGAGAAGGATCGAGCCCTCGATGGGTATCGACAGGAGCCCGCGTACGATGACGACCAGCGAGAACATAGACGCCGCCAGCACCACGAGCCCCATCGCCCAGACCTTGCTCGTCATGATCTCGAACGGCGTGACGGGCATTACGAGCAGGTGCTCTATGGTCCCGTGCTCGCGCTCCCGGATGAGGGCGGCCCCTGTCAGCACGATGGAGAGTATGGTCACGTTATTTATAATCTCCATTATCGCGCCGAACCAGGACTTGTTCAGCTGGGGGTTAAAGCGCGCCCTCAGCGTAAGCTCCACGGGCAGCTCGGCCGTGTCCCCATAACGCTGCGCGAAGGCGCGCACTTCGTCGTTGACCATGGTCTGTATATAGCCGCTCCCCGTAAATGCCTGGCTCATGCGCGTCGCGTCCACGTTGAGCTGTATGGTCGGGCGCCTCCCGGCCAGCATGTCCCGCTGAAAGTCCGGGGGAATATCGAGCGCGAACGTATCGAGCCCTGCGTCCATACGGGCGTCCATCTCCGACTGGTCGATTAGCTCCGGCGGCAAAAAGTACGGCGGATAGAATGCCCCGACGATCCGGGACGAAAGGGGCGAGCGGTCTTCGTCTACTATGGCTATAGGGGCCATGTTGAGCGTCTCGGGCATTGCCGTCGCCGCCGTATATATAGCGAAGCTGAAGGCGTAGACGATCAGGACGAACATGACCGGGTCGCGGGCGAGGCTCCGGAGCTCCTTGATGCCGAGATAAAAGATGTTCGAGGCGCGCATCGGTCAGGTCTCCTGCTTCCTCAGTATGACCGCGCATAATCCGAGGAGCACGGGCACGGCGATTGCCAGCGGGACGAAGGAGCTCCGCAGATCTTCGAAACCGAGGGCCTTGGAAAACGTCCCCTGCGATATGATAAGGAAATAGGTGGTCGGGTAGATTTCGCCGATGAACCTGCCCGCGCCCTGGAGGGACGACACGGGGTCGATCATTCCGGAGAAGCTCGCCGCCGGCAGTATCGTCAGTACCGCGGTGCCGAAAATGGCCGCGATCTGGCTCCGCATGAAGCTCGATATCAAAAGGCCGAGGGCGGTGGCGGCGCTTACATACAGCAGCGCCCCCGCGGTCAGGATGAAAAAGCTTCCCTTGAGCGGCACGCCGAAGATGGCGACGGCGATCAGCGTGAGCATGAAGAAGCTCAGCATGGACAGCGCGATGTAGGGGAGCTGCTTTCCCGTCAGGAACTCGAGCCTCGTCGTCGGCGTAACGTAAAAGTTTATTATAGAGCCGAGCTCCTTTTCCCGCACCACGCTCAGCGCCGCGAGCATGGCCGGTATAAGCAGTAGCAGGATCGGTATCACGGCCGGGACCATGGCGACGAGGCTCTTGACGTCGGGATTATAACGAAAGCGGGTCTCGATATTTATGAGCCCCTCCGCTTCCTTCCCCCGCCCGAGCTCCCGCGCCTTTACGGCCAGCCAGTGGGCGTGCATCCCCTGCACGTACCCGCGTACGGTCTCCGCCCGCGTAGGCATTGCGCCGTCTATCCAGGCGCCGACCTCCACCGGGCTCCCGCGTGCGATGTCGCGTGCGAATCCCGGCGGGATCTCGATCGCCAGGCTCAGACCGCCCGAGCGCATCCTGCGGTCGAGGTCGGCATAGTCGGTTATGGGCGGCTGCTCGACAAAATAGCGCGAGCCCGCGAGGTTAAGCGTGTAATCCCGGCTGGTTACCGTCTGGTCCCTGTCGAGAACGGCGAACGAGAGGTCCTCGACGTCCATGTTGATCCCGTACCCCATCACGAACAGCAGGATTACGCTCCCGAGGAGGGCGAGCGTAAGACGGACGGGATCGCGCCTGAGCTCCAGCGATTCCCGCCGGGCGTAGCTCAGCATGCGGCGCGTGTCGAAAAAGCGCCTGAATCCTTTAACCCCGGCATTCGAAGCCCCGTCCTTCGCGGAAAGGACCCTGGCCAGCTCGTCCGTCCCGTCCGGGGCTCTTACGGCATCCCTTCCCGCGGAATCTTCCTCCAGATACTTGATAAACGCCTCCTCGATGGTCCCGGCGCCGCTCCTCTTCACGACGCCCTCCGGCGTATCGGCGACGAGCACGCGCCCGGCGTGCATGAGCGATATGCGGTCGCACCTCTCGGCCTCGTTCATGAAGTGGGTCGATATGAAGATCGTCACGCCGCCGCTTCGCGAAAGGTCCACCAGTATGCGCCAGAAGGCGTCCCGCGCTATGGGATCGACCCCGGACGTGGGCTCGTCCAGTATCAGCATCTCGGGCTTGTGGACCATCGCCACGGCCAGCGAAAGTCGCTGACGGTGGCCGAGCGACATCGTATCCGGCAGCATGTCCTCCGTCCCTTTGAGATCGAAGCGCTCTATCATCTCCCTCACGCGCCCCTGGATCTCCCCGGCGGTCACATGGAACAGCCGCGCGTGGAGCTCGAGGTTCTGCCTCACCGTAAGCTCCGTGTAGAGCGAGAAGAACTGCGACATATACCCCACGCGCCGGCGCGTCGCAAGGTCGTTCGCGTCCACCTCCTTCCCGAAGAGCCGCGCCCGGCCCTCTGTCGGGGGCAGGAGACCCGTAAGCATCTTCATGGTCGTTGTCTTGCCGCAGCCGTTCGACCCGAGAAAGCCGAAGATCTCCCCCCGGCTTATCCTGAAGCTCACGTGATCGACCGCAGTGAAATCCCCGAAGCGCTTCGTCAGGCCCTCGGCCTCGATGGCGATTTCGCCGTCGGCCTCCTCGGTGCGGGGAGGGATATCGACCTTCCTGTAGCCGCGTCGCTTCTCTTCGGGGAGAAGAGCGATGAACGCCTCTTCGAGGGACTGCGCCCCCGTACTCTCCAGGAGCTCACGGGGGGTCCCGTCGGCGAGTACCTTCCCCCCGTCCATGGCGGCCAGGCGGTCGAACCGCGCTGCCTCTTCCATGTAGGCGGTGGCCACTATGACGCTCATCCCCGGCCGGGCCGCGCGTATGGTGTCCACGAGCTCCCAGAACTGCCTGCGCGATAGCGGATCGACGCCCGTCGTCGGCTCGTCGAGGATTATGAGGTCCGGGTCGTGGATCAGCGCGCAGCAGAGGCCGAGCTTCTGCTTCATGCCGCCCGAGAGCTTCCCCGCCGGCCTGTCCAGGAAATCCCCTAGCCCAGTGGCCCTCGTCAGAACCTTTATGCGGTGGAGACGCTCGCCGTCACTGCCGCCGAACAGGCGGCCGAAAAAGTCGATGTTCTCCGTCACCGAAAGCGTCGGATAGAGGTTCCTTCCCAGCCCCTGCGGCATGTACGCGATGCGCCCGCGCACCTCGCTCCTGTGACGGGCGTCGGCCATGTCGCCGCCCAGCACCTCGACCTTTCCCGCCTGGATTGACCGCGCCCCGGCGATAAGGGAAAGGAGGCTCGATTTACCGACCCCGTCGGGGCCGATGAGCCCGGCCATGCCCCCGCCGGGGAAGTCGAGGCCGACGCCGTCCAGCGCCTGCACCTTGCCATACCGGAGCCCCACGTCCTGCAGCCTGACGACCGGCGGAATACTACCGGCGTCTTTCGTGCCGCCCGGCTCACTCATTGCGGCAGGCGCACCTCTAGCCCGGCCGGCCATTCGGCGTTCGGGGCGAGCCTCACGTAGGCCATGCCCGGGAGCCCGGTCTTTACGTCCTCTATGTGCTTTCTCAGGAGGTCGGGGGGGATCTGGGCCTTGAGCCTGAACATCAGCTTCTGGCGCTCTTCGGCCGTCTCCACGGATTTGGGCGTAAACTGCGCCACGTCCGCGACGAAGGTTATTTTGGCCGGGATGACGTACTGCGGGGCCGCGTCGAGTATGATGCGGGCCTCCGCGCCGAGCTTCACGCGTCCCGCGTCTTCCGTCGGGAGAAAAAAGGTCATATAAACGTCGCTGAGATCGACGAGGTTAAGCACGATGCCGCCCGCGTTCAGCACCTCTCCGGGCTGCGCCACCCGGTACTGGACGCGCCCGTCGCGCGGCGAGCGGAGGGTGCTGTCGTCGATGTCGGCCTTTATGCGCTGTATCGTGGCGCGCATGGCCTCGGCCTCGGATTTAGACGCGACTATCTGCGAGCTCGCCGCGCTGATGGCGGCCTCGGCCGCCGCTACCTGCGCGTCGGCGGCGCTTACCGCCGCCTTCGCCCTCTGGAGATCGGCCCGGTCGTCGTCGAGCTTCTGGGCGGGAACGATCCCTCTTTCGGCCAGCTTCTCCGTGCGCGAAAGGCGCTTCTGCGCGGCGCTGAGCTCGGCCTTCCGCTGAGCGACCACGGCCTCGGCGGTGGATTTTTCGGCCTTTCGCTGCGTCACCTGGTCCTCGGCCGTCACAATTCCGATAAGCGCCCTTTCCAGCTGCGCCTCAGCCTCCCTCTGCTGCGCTTCGAGAACGGCGGTATCCATAACGGCGAGAACCTCTCCGGCCGTTACGAAATCGCCCTCGTTGACCATGATCTCCTTGATCCGGCCCGACATCTTTGCGGCGACGTTTATCTCGGTTGCCTCTATCCTGCCGTTACTGCCGGCGAATCCCTCCGGCAGCCCGTTCGGCCTTAGGGCCCTCCAGGCATAGAAAGCGATAAAGCCCGCAAGCACGACGAGGGCGATCCGCAGCAGCCAGGCCCTGTTCAGTTTGATCATTGTTCCACCTCTTTAGGTCGGCCGAAATTGGAAGCATCCACGCCTCAATCAGTGTACAGCGTAAAGGTGTGGCTGAAAACGCTCGCATTATTCCTGAAAAATCTTGATCGGGACGGGCGACAAATCTCTCCTCCCCCTTGGAAGAGGGGAGGTGAAGGCTGGGGTGACCTCAAGTGGTGTCATTTCCAACGATTCCGAGCGAGTGAGGAATTGGGTGCCGTTCCCATATCTCGCGGACGTTCATCCAGTACCGCTCAAAACCTGCTTCTTTAGTACCAAGCCTTAATCGGAAATCCAGCACGCCATGCGTGCATGAATCCGATATCGCGGCACTCCGCCGCGACTCCACTCTTCCGTCATCTTTTTTTCAGTCATCCTGAACTCGTTTCAGGATCTCGTCTTCCATCCTTGCCTTTGTTTTCCATCCCCCCTTAGAAAAAGGAGGATAAGGGGAGATTTTCTTGGAGTTGTTTCTTTTTCTGTCATTCCAGCGGAGGCTGGAATCCATTCTTTGCTTTTGTAGCCATCCCGCCTGCGAAGCCGGAGATCTATTCGACATCTATCTTCCTCCTCCCTCCAACAAAGGGCCGGAAAATGCCTATACGAGGCCCTCCCATCCTAGTTAACATAAGATATCTTATCGGACGCTCGATCCCACGCGATATGGGGCGCTTCATACACTCTGTAGTTCCGCTATTGCAATCGCTTTTATATTTAATCTTTTGAGCGCGCCTTTTAAATGATAGGGATAAAGAAAAGACTGGAAATAAAGCGGCGTGCAATAGCGGAACTAGAATTCCTCCACAATCTCTCCAAATCCGGTAAATTACTACCTCTATGAAATTCGGCTGTCACGTCTCCATCGCCGGGGGTATCGACAAGGCCCCGGCGCGCGCCCACGCCCTCGGCTGCGAATGCTTCCAGATATTCTCCCGCTCCCCGCGCGGCGGGAAGCCGCCGGTCCTGACAGACTCTATCGTCGCCTCTTTCAAAAGCTCCTGCGCCGCTTTCGGTCTCTTCGACTACTTCATTCATACCCCTTACTATATCAACCTCGCGTCCGAAAATCCGGCCCTCCGCGAATCCTCCGTCCGCATTATACGGGAAGAGCTCGAGCGGGGCACGCTCATCGGCGCGAAGTACGTCATGACGCACCTCGGGAGCTCGAAGGGCATCGACCGCTCCGTAGCCGTCGGCCGCGTCGTGGAAGGCGTAGCCGCCATACTCGAAGACTCGGGCAGCCTCACGACCGAGCTCCTCCTCGAAAACACGGCCGGCCAGGGCGAAACCATAGGCGACTCTTTCCCCGAGCTCGCCCGCATAATAAACGAAATCGAAAACCCCCGGCTCGGCGTCTGCCTCGACACCTCCCACCTCCTGGCCTCGGGCTACGACATACGCACCAAAGCCGCGGTCGAGAAAACGCTCGGGGAATTTTCTTCGCTCATAGACCCGGCCCGCATAAGGCTCCTTCACGGTAACGACTCAAAGATACCCCTCGGCGAAAAGAAAGACCGCCACGAGCACATCGGCGAGGGAAAGATAGGCACGGCGGGATTCAGGGCCATCGTGAATCATCCGCTCCTAAAGGGCCTCGACATGATAGTCGAGATACCGCCCGAGGAAGTCGAAAGGGATATAGCGCTCCTTAAGAGCCTGCGGAAGAAATAGGCCGGCATCCGCCCCGGCATCCGATCCCTCCTTTACAATCCCCCACGGAAAAGTAATCATAGATACATGAGCCAGCCCCTCATAGCCGCGAAAGGAACCCGCGATCTCTTCATCCTCCCCCGCATGGCCAACAGGCACGGGCTCATCGCCGGCGCGACGGGCACCGGCAAGACGGTCACGCTCCAGGTCCTCTCCGAGAACTTCAGCAGGCTGGGCGTCCCGGTCTTTGTCGCCGACGTCAAGGGCGACCTCTCGGGCATAAGCAGGCCCGGAACGGACAACCCGAAAATAGCGGAACGCATACAAACGCTCGGTCTCTCCGATTTTGTTTTCGAGGGAAGCCCCGTCACGTTCTGGGACGTCTTCGGCGAGGAAGGGCACCCGGTCAGGACGACGGTATCCGAGATGGGCCCCCTACTCTTGGGCCGTCTACTCGGACTCAACGACACGCAATCGGGCGTCCTCACGCTCGTCTTTAAAATCGCCGACGAGGAAAAACTTCTCCTCCTCGACCTTAAAGACCTCCGGTCCATGCTCCAGTTCGTGGGAGACAACGCCTCGTCCTTCACGACCGAATACGGTAACGTCTCCCGCCCCAGCATAGGTGCCATACAGAGGGGCCTTCTCAGGCTCGAAGAGGAAAGCGGCGACATATTTTTCGGAGAGCCCGCTCTCAAGCTCGACGACCTCACCGCAGTGGACGAAAAAACGGGCCGCGGGACGATAAACGTGCTCGCGGCCGACAGGCTGATCCGCTCCCCGGGCGTATACTCGACGTTCCTCCTCTGGCTCCTCTCCGAATTATTCGAGCAGCTCCCCGAGGTCGGCGACCCGGAAAAGCCCGTCCTCGTATTCTTCTTCGACGAGGCCCACCTCCTCTTCGACGACGCCCCCAGGGCGCTCCTCGACAAGATAGAGCAGGTCGCCCGCCTCATCCGCTCGAAGGGCGTCGGCGTCTACTTCGTCACGCAGAGCCCCCTCGACATCCCCGACGTCATACTCGGCCAGCTCGGGAACAGGGTCCAGCATGCACTCAGGGCGTACACCGCGCGCGACAAAAAAGCTATCAGGGCGGCGGCCGGGACGTTCAGGCCGAACCCCGCCCTCGACACCGAGCAGATACTGACAGAGCTCGGCGTGGGCGAGGCCCTCGTATCCTTCCTCGACGCCAAAGGCAGGCCCGAAGTGGTCGAGCGCGCAATCGTTCGCCCGCCTTTCAGCCGTATGGGGCCCGTCACACCCGAAGAGCGTAAAGAAACCATCACTGCGTCCCCGATCAACGGCCACTATGAAGAAACCATCGACCGCGAATCGGCCTACGAAAAATTACAGGCCAGGGCAGAGGCAGACGCCAGGGCAGCGCCCCCTCCCCCGCCGAAGAGGAAACCGGGCCGTCCCAGGGATACCATTTTTGAGACGGCGGCCAAGTCCGCGGCGCGCTCGTTCGGAAGACAATTAGCGACCACCGGAAGACAAATAGCGACAGAGATCGTGCGCGGAGTTCTCGGCTCCATGCTCGGCGGAAAGCGCCGCTGACGAACCCGGCACGGCTTATTCCAGCAACAATAAAGACATATTGCGGCATTCTTGAAGCCCGGCTTTAAGTACCCGCCCCTGAGCATTTGTTTTCACTGACATTCCGTCCGAAAACGCCCCCGGATTCTTCCACCTCTGCTGTCATTTTCATGCCTTAAACGGGGGTTTTAAACCGTCACCTTAATACGTGTGGATAAAAAAAGCATATTTCATATTCTTCTTTAAGTAATGGGGACACTCTCCCCCGCATCTGCACTGAATATTCGAAAAGAGGTCGTTCTATTCTGTCATTGCAAGGGAGCGTCTTCTGCGACCGTGGCAATCTCATCCTGTCATTTCGACCGCAGGGAGAAATCTATCTTTTACCCCCCTTAGGAAAAGGGCGGACTGTGTCCGCCGACACCTACGACATATCGGCATCTGACACATTAATTATTCATCGTGCGGACGGCACAATGAATCACCAGCCCTGCTACGTCTTAAAGCACACAATGTGTGTTATACTCCATTCCAAAATCGTCCGGGAGGAACAAAACATGTCGGAGACGCTCAGGGCCGGTGACGCCGCGCCTGACATAGAAGCCGAAACCTACGGCGGCGAAAAGATAAAGCTCAGCAATTTTCACGGCAGGAAAACGGTCGCCCTCTACTTCTATCCGAAGGACTACACCGGCGGGTGCACGAAGGAGGCCTGCTCCATAAGGGACGGTTACGGCGAGCTCGAAGCGCTCGGCGTCGAGGTTCTCGGCGTGAGCACCGACAGCGTAAAATCCCACGAGGGCTTCCGCGACAAACACTCCCTCAACTTCCCGCTCCTCAGCGACAATGACAAGAAGATAGTAAAAGCCTACGGCGTCGAAAGCGCCTCGGGCTCCGCGAAAAGGGAGACGTTCCTCATAGACAAATCGGGGATAATAAGGCACATCTGGACCAAGGTCGATACTGCAGGCCACGCGGACCAGATTGCGAAAAAGGTAAAAGAGCTCGGCCTCGAATGAGGCCGCGGGGCTCGCTTCAAAACGAGCTGCCGAAGTAGGTACAGATCTTCGGGAAGGACGCCGCGGAAATTACATATCCGCAATCCGGGCACGATTCGCCGGCTTCCGCGCCGGCGTGCTCGGCCTTCCGTCTCGCCCGTAACATGGAGGCGTCCACCCCCGCCCTGCTCTCGTCCGCCCATAGGGCGTTCGTTTCACTCATACCACACCTCCGGCGGCCCTGTTTGAAATCTGGCGCCGCTCATGCCCGTAATTAAAGCACGCGCTGATTAAGGGCCGGTTATAAAACGGTTAAACCGGCATTAACACACACGTAGTGTGTTTTATGACGTAGCAAGTGTGGAGATTCATGGCAAGTGATGCGCGGTTGGTGGTGATAATTTTGCCTCTGCTACATCGGATTCCCGCGCGTGTTGCGTGCTCCGTTGCCGGCGGACGGTGTCCGCACGCCCGGCGTGCCTAGGCAACGCCTTTCCCCAGGTACGCCCTCAGCTTCGGCGAAAAGCTCCTTCTTACGAGCGCGGATTTCAGATTCCATTCCTCGTCGCCCGCGTCGGACTCCGAAATAATCCTTATCTCCTCTCCCTCTTTCACGGCGACCGGTACCCCGTCCCTGTAAAGGACCCTGTTCTTGTAGAGTGACGATACCCTCTTCCCCGGGGTTATTATCCCGGTCAGATTGAGCGGATCGGCTGCGCTTATCGAAACGAGCGTCCCCGACTTCGCCCTCCGCCTCGTCTCCCTGAGGCCCGCGACTGCCTCCGGCAGCGCGAACTGCTCTCCCCACACGCCGTCTACGAACCTTCCACCCCTCACCTCTCCCCTTAATTCCATCAGCCTTAACGCCTTAACTAGATCCCTCCACGGCGGCGAAAAGCTCTCCCTCTCCGCGAGCCTCCTGAAAAGCACGCCATATCTTTCCAGCAGCACCATCGCGAGCGCCCGGAGGTCGGCAGCCGTCCTCTCCCCGTCCTCACCCGTGCGTATGAGCGACCACCTCCCCGCGCCCTCCATGTTGAAGCTTATCCTCTTCCTCCTTCCGGCAGAAGTCCTGTACTTCGAGCTCACGAGAAGCGCCCGGAGGCCGGTATAGCTGTCGGACGTCACCATCCCGTGCGCCACGAGCTCCGCTATCGCCGCCTCGACGTCGGTCCGGAGCCCCTTCACGCCATCCACTATCTCGTCGAAGAACGAGGCCCCACGCGTCCCCAGGAATTCCAGCACCGAGGCCGCCCTCCGCGAAAGCCCTTCGCCGTCCGAGCCCTGAGCGAGCTTCCTCCACACGCCCAGGTTCGTCCTTCTCACTATCGTCACGGGGGTCGTCTTTATCGGCCCCTGCCTCTTGCCCCCGTTCCCGCTGGGCGCCTTGAATCTCCCCCAGACGGCGCTTCCCGAAAGGCACAGCGTATCCAGCCATCCGTGATCGTAGCCCTTCATGCGCGCCGACAAAATATCCCCCTCCCACGCCGCCGCCGGCGTCTCGAACCCCTCCAGCATCCCGAGTATTCCCCGTAGCGCTTCCACCCCCTCGGGCCTGTCCTCGCCGTCTACCCCGTGCCGCGAAAAGAGATATCTCATGAAATCCGCTGCCGTCACGGGCTCTATCTCCCGCCGGAGCTTGGTCATCGTGTACTTATGTATGCGCGCGAGGAGCCTCCTCTCGCACCACTCGAGCCCCTCTTCACCCGGGGTGAAATGCCCCCTGAAGACGAACCCCTCCCCTTCGAGTATCGCGAGCGCCCTCTCCACGCCGGCCTCCGTCACGCCGAGCGTTCCGGCAAGAACCCCAGCCGTCACGGGCCCGAGCGCCTCCAGCCGCCCCCGCGTTATCTCGACGAGCGCCTGGTCCCTCGTCACCTCAGCGCCCCTAAGCCTCTCCGGAATATCTATCTCCGGCACAAGCACACCGTCCGGGTGTACGGCCTTCATATGATGGAGCCTCTCGGCAGCCACCCAGAAAACCTTTTCTCCAACCCTGAGCTCCGCCGCCCTCTCCTGCTTTGTCAGCTCCCCGAAATACTCTTTCCATCCGCCGGCGGCGTCGCCTGTCTCGCCTTCGTTCTCCGTAATGAATCCCGTCAGCACCAGCGCATCGTGAAGCTCCTCCGCGTTCTCCGCCTCGGGCCAGGCTTCTTCTTTAACACCCCTCACAGCCCCGGCATCGAGCTGCCCGAGCTCGGCCGCCTCCTTCGGGTCGAGCCATCTCCTGTTCTGAACGGCGTGCGTCCTTCTCTCTTCGAGGGGCACGTCGTCGAGGAAGGAATACGGCCTCGCGTTAAGCACCTGCTCCGAAAGCGGCGAAGGCTCCCGCAAATCCCGCGCCAGTGTTTCGACATTCCCCGCATGTATATCCGTCAATAATCTTTCGAGGCTCTCTATGTCCATAGCCTCGTTGAGGCAGTCGCCGATCGTCTGGCTCACGAGCGGATGCTCCGGTATCTCCCTCTCGCCGACAATATTTTCGAGGCACGCTATCTGGTCCGGGAACACCTGCGCAATCAGGTCCTCGGAATGTATGCGCTGAATCGCGGGCGGCACCTTCTTTCCCGTCCACCTCCTCAAGACAGCAAGCGCGGTGCTCGCGTTCCACCTCCACCTCACCTCGAACATCGGCGCATCGAGAAGCGCCTGCGTCAGCACCTGCCGGACACTGCCCGGATGGAGGTAGTGGTAAACCTCCTCCAGCGGAAAGCTGTGCGTCGCACCAAGGCTCAGTATGATCGAATCCTCGGTCGCCGCCGCCTGGAGCTCGAAGTTAAACTTCCTGCAGAACCTTTTTCTAAGCGAAAGCCCCCACGCCCTGTTCATCCTGCTCCCGAACGGCGAATGTATGACGAGGTTCATCGCCCCGGCCTCGTCGAAAAATCTTTCGAGAACGAGCCTTTTCTGTGTCGGTATCACGCCGAGCGCGGCCTTCACGACGGCCATGTACGTGACGAGCTGATCGGCGGCCTCCTCGCCGAGCCCGGTAGTTTTAACAACGTGCTCTATTGCATCCCTTTTCCACGAGTCTCCCATCATCCCGTCGAGCGCGTCGTCCTTTTCCCTTAGCCAGCTCAGGTCCCCGAGCTTCTCCGATATCCCTTCCCTTAGCCTCGATACCGCGTACGACAGCTCAGGGCTCCTCCCCGGCGCTTCCCCGAACCAGAACGGAATCGTAGGCGGGAGCGCCCCGGCGTCCTCGACCCTCACCTTCCCCCCGACGACCTGTATTATCCGCCACGAATGGTTGCCCAGGAGGAAAATGTCCCCGGCAGTGCTCTCTATGGCGAAGTCCTCGTTCACCGTCCCGAGAAAGGTCCCCGTCGGCTCCAGAATCACGTCGTAGTCGAAGCTGTCGGGTATCGTCCCGCCCGACACTATCGCCGCAATCCGCGCCCCCTTCCGCGGCCTCAGCATCCCGTTCACCATGTCGTAACGTATGTACGCCGCCCGCCGACCCTTCTGCGCCGCAAATCCCTCCGACAGCATCTTCACGACGTCGTCATACTCCGCCCGCGTGAGCTCCCTGTACGGATAGGCCCTCTTAAAGAGCGCGTACAATTCTTCTTCGTCCCACTCTCCGCACGACACCTCCGCCACTATCTGCTGCGCGAGAACGTCGAGCGGCTTCTCCGGCATTATTATGCTGTCGAGCTCCCCGCGCCTCACGGCATCCAGCAGGGCGGCACACTCCGCGAGCTCGTCGAGGCTGAGCGGAAACACCTTTCCTCGCGGCGTCCCTTTCACGGTATGCCCCGAGCGCCCCACCCTCTGGAGGAACGTCGATATCTCCCTCGGCGAGCCTATCTGGCACACGAGATCCACGTGCCCTATGTCTATTCCCAATTCCAGCGACGCGGTAGCTACTATCGCCTTTAACTCCCCCGACTTCAGACGCCTCTCGGCGTCGAGCCTCATCTCCTTCGATATGCTCCCGTGGTGCGCCGCGATGACCTCGGCCCCGAACCTCTCCGTAAGGTTGTGCGTCATCCGCTCCGAGAGCCGCCTCGTATTCACGAATATCAGCGTTGTCTTATGCGACTTTATAAGCGTTTCTAATCTCTGGTAAACCTCCTCCCACACCTCGTTCGACATGACGGCCGTAAGCGGCGATCCCGGGATTTCGACCGAAAGCTCGAGCTCCCTCTTGTGCCCCGAATCTATAATCGTGCAGTCCGGCCGCCCTTCCCCCTCGGCCCCGTTCCCGGTAAGGAAGCTTGCCACTTTTTCTATCGGCTTCTGCGTCGCCGAAAGTCCTATCCTTCTCAGCTTCTCCGGCACGAGGGCCTCAAGCCTCTCGGCCGTAAGCGACAGGTGCGAGCCGCGCTTGCTCCCGACCATCGCATGTATCTCGTCCACTATCAGCGTCCTCACGCCCGAAAGCATCTCCCTCCCGTTCTTTCCCGTAAGGAGCAGGTACAAGGATTCGGGGGTCGTTATCAGTATGTGCGGGGGCTTCTTCGTCATCCTGGTCCGGACGGCGGACGGCGTGTCGCCCGTCCTCACCTGCGCCCTTATCTCGAATTCCGTAAGCCCCATCCCGGCCAGCTCGTCCATTATCCCCTTAAGCGGTCTCTGAAGGTTGTTCTCTATGTCGTTGCTGAGGGCCTTCAGCGGCGAGACGTATACGATCTGCGTCCTGTCGTTGCGCCCGCCTTCGAGCCCCTCCTTCACCAGGCCATCTATAGCTGAAAGGAACGCTGCCAAGGTTTTACCGGAACCGGTAGGCGCGGCGATAAGGACATTACTCCCCTTCTTTATCTCCGGCCACGCCCTCTCCTGAACCTCCGTCGGAGCCCCAAGCTCCCTTCCGAACCACGCCCCCACGGCAGGATGAAATATCTCGAACGCCATCCTATTATTATAAACGGCAGGCCACGCCTGCAGGAAATCGACTTACAAGAACGGCATCACTACCTACCCCCGCACGTCCTTTGCTACTTCCTTCCCCCTTCCAGGGGGAAGGTCAAGGATGGGGGTTACCTCAAGTTCCGTCATTCCCAATGATTTCGAGCGAGCGAGGAATCGGACGCCCTGGGCCGACTTCACGGAAGCTCATCCAGTACTGCTCAATGGTAAATCAAACCAAAACATTCAGGATCTATCCTTTGTCTTTGGCTTTCTCTTTTCCCCTCCCTCCAAAGGGCTCCCCCCTCCCCCATGTGCTAAACTCTTCCCCTATGGACTTCAAAATCACGAGCGACTTCTCCCCCAAGGGCGACCAGCCCGAGGCCATTCGCGAGCTCACCGAGGGCCTCCTCCGGGGCGACAAGCACCAGGTCCTTCTCGGCGTCACGGGCAGCGGCAAAACCTTCACGATCGCAAACGTCATCGCCAACGTAAACCGCCCCACCCTAATCATCGCCCACAACAAGACCCTCGCCGCCCAGCTCTACGGCGAGCTCAAGGACATATTCCCTGATAATGCCGTCAAATACTTCGTCAGCTACTACGACTACTATCAGCCCGAGGCCTACATCCCCTCGACCGACACTTATATAGAAAAAGACGCCCAGATAAACGAGCACATAGACAGGCTCCGCCACGCCTCGACGACCTCACTCTTCGAAAGGCGGGACGTTGTCATCGTTGCCAGCGTCTCCTGCATATACGGCATCGGGGCCCCCGAGCACTACTACGGCCTCCTCATAATGCTCGAAGAGGGCATGGAAATGGACCGCGACAAGCTCCTCGCCCGCCTCTCGGAGGTCCAATATGAAAGAACAGGGCTCGATCTCCACAGAAGCTCCTTCCGCGTAAAGGGCGACGTCGTTGACGTCTTTCCCTCTCACCACGACAACACGGCCGTAAGAATTGAATTTTTCGGCGATGTCATCGATTCCATCAAGGAGATAGACCCGATACGCGGCACGACCATCCGCTCCATAGGCAAGGCCGCGATATACCCCGGCTCCCACTACGCCGCCCCCAAATACAGACACGAAATGGCCATCGAAAACATCAAGATCGAGCTCGCCGAAAGGCTCAAGTATTTGGAAGAGCATGGCATGATGCTCGAAAAGCAGCGCCTCGAAGAGAAAACCAACTTCGACCTCGAGCTTTTAACGAACATGGGCTTCTGCCCCGGCATCGAGAACTACTCCCGCCACATCTCGGGACGCCTCCCGGGCCAGCCCCCGGCAACGCTCCTCGACTACTTCCCGGACGACTTCCTTCTCATCATCGACGAAAGCCACCAGATGGTACCCCAGCTCCGGGCCATGTACGAGGGCGACAGGAGCAGGAAATTGAGCCTCGTCGAGCACGGCTTCAGGCTCCCCTCGGCGCTCGACAACAGGCCGCTCAACTTCCGCGAATACGAGGAAAGGGTGAACCAGGTCATATACGTCTCGGCGACCCCCGGCCCCTACGAGCTCGAAAAAACCGGCGGCGTCATAACGGAGCAGATAATCCGCCCGACGGGGCTCGCCGATCCGGAAATCGAGATCAGGCCGGCCGACAACCAGGTAGACGACCTGCTCGAAGAGATAAGGAAGAGAACAGAGGCCGGCGAAAGGGTGCTCGTCACGACGCTCACGAAGCGAATGGCAGAAGACCTCACCGAGTACTACCGCGAGCTCGGCATACGCGTGAAGTACCTCCACTCGGACATCGACACGCTCGAAAGGATAGCGATTATAAGGGACCTCCGGCTCGGAAAGTTCGACGTCCTCGTCGGCATAAATCTCCTCAGGGAAGGCCTCGACATTCCGGAGGTCTCGCTCGTCGCGATACTCGACGCCGACAAGGAAGGCTACCTCCGCTCGGAGACCTCCCTCATACAGATATTCGGACGCGCCGCCCGTAACGTCAACGGACGCGTGATCCTCTATGCCGACAGGGTCACGGAATCGATGGCGAGGGCCATGTCCGAAACCGAGCGGAGAAGGGCCATACAGCAAAAATACAACGAAGAGAACGGGATAACGCCCCGGAGCATCAAGAAATCCGTAACGGACATACTCTCGACCATATACGAGGCCGACTACTACACCGTCCCGCTCGAAACGGTTAACGAAGACCTCGATGTCCCCCCGGAGAAAATATCGTCCACGATAACCGCCCTCGACAGGGAGATGAAAGAGGCCGCAAAGAACCTCGAATACGAAACTGCCGCAAAGAAGCGCGACCAGATAAAAAGGCTCCGCGAGCTCGAGATAAAATACCTCGGGAGCCCGAAAGAAGGCCCTCAACAGGGCGGCTGACCCTATTTTTTGTCGCCGCACCCCTCGCTCATCGCCGTTTTCGCCGCTTCCGCTATCTCCTCCGGGGTAAGGTCCTTCACGTGCGTCGCGACAGACCATACGTGCCCGAACGGGTCCTTTAACTGCCCGTACCTGTCTCCCCAGAAGGCGTCCCCGAGCGGCATGACCACCTCGGCCCCCTCCTTGATCGCCTTTTCGAAAAAGGCGTCGGCGTCGGGGACATATATATGCAGAACGACCGTAGTCCCGCCCCGGCTGTTCGGCCCGAGCGAGTTCCAGTCCGGGAACTCGTCCGCCAGCATCACGGCCGAATCCCCTAAGTGTAGGCACGCGTGCATGAGCTTCCCCCCGCCCGGCATGTCGAGCCTCGCGACCGTCTTCGCGCCGAACGCCTTCTCGTAAAAATCTATAGCCTTGGCAGCGTCCTTGCATACGAGGTGCGGCGTAACTGTATGCATCCCGTCGGGTATCGGTTTAACTTTTGCCATAATTTCAGCTCCTTACGATGAATTTACCGGATACGCCCCTCTTCCGCATTTCCGGCTGCTTATACGACGAAAAAGATATCCCTGAAAGGACACCCCTCTCGCCCTACCCTGTTTGATGCACGACCACCGAATTAATTTCAGATTGTTTTAGCTTTACCTTTGCTTTTAATATATTTCCTCCCCCCTCCCAAAGGGGGGAGGATTAAGGTGGGGGTTACATCAAGTGCTGTCATTCCCGAATGTCTCAATCGGGAATCCAGTCTTTTAATTTTTTGCTTTTAATCCGTCATCCTGAACTTGTTTCAGGATCTATCCCTTGTCCCTGGCTTTCTCTTTTTCCTTCCTTCTCCCCTCGTGGAGTGGATGCGAGCAAGCGAGCATTCGGACACCCCAGGCCGACGGCAGAGAAATCCATCCAGTACCGCTCGAAAGCAACCGAAACCAAAACAGGGTCAGGGGGAGGGGGATAAATCAGCCCAATCCATTCCATTGTTTTTCAAATCAAAAAGGGTTCATGTAAAAATATGTCATTTCGAGCGCACGCGAGAAATCTCTCTTTCCATCTCCCCTTAGAAAAAGGGGGGAACGAGGGGGGATTTTACCCCTCCTTCGCACGCTCACCCCCCCAGCCTCTCCTTGAGCCCCTCCGCCAGTTTCCTGTTAATCCCCGGAACGGCCGCAATCTCCTCCACCGTCGCCGCCCTGAGCCTGACGACGCTCCCAAACCGCTTTATAAGCTCCCTTTTCCTCTTGGCGCCTATCCCGGGAATGTCGTCGAGCTCCGACTTGAGCGCCCTCTTCCCCCGGAGCTTCTTATGAAAAGTAATCGCGAACCTGTGCGCCTCGTCCCTCACCCTCATAAGCAGGAACAGCACAGGCGAATTCCTCGAAAAAACTAGCGGATTCTTCCTCCCGTATATGTAAATCTTGTCGCTCTCCCCCTCATACCTCCCCTTCGCTATGGAGGCGAGCCCCACGGCATCCTCGTACCCGAGATCCGCCATCGCCTGGTGCGCTATGTTGAGCTGCCCCTTTCCCCCGTCTATGAGAATCAAATCCGGCGGCTCCCACCCCGCTTCCTCCGCCCTAGTCAGCCTCCGGGACAGGACCTCCCTCATCATCGCGTAGTCGTTCGGTCCCTCGACCGTCTTTATCCTGTACGTCCTGTACCCGTCCCTGGCCGGCTTTCCGTTCTCGAACCTGACGAGCGACGCGACAGCCAGATCCCCCTGCGTATTCGATATGTCGAAACATTCAATGGATATTGGCGCTTTCTCCAGTTGAAGCGACGTCCCCAGCCTTTCCAGGAGGTCCAGCTCCCCGAGCTCCTTCGCGTGCTTTCTCTGGAAGCTTTCGAGCGCATTACGGGCAGCAAGCTCCACCTGCCGTGCCTTCGTCCCCCTCTCCGGGGCTTCTATAACCACCTTCCGCCCGCGCCTCTCCGAGAGCCATTCCGAAAGCGCCTCACTGTCTTCGACCTCCGCCGGGACGAGTATCTCGCCCGGTATAAACCTGTTCCCGCCGTAAAACTGCGACAGGAATTCGCTCAGAAGCTCCTCGTCCGTCCCCGCAGTATTCCTGAAGGAGTATTCGACCCTGTCTATAAACGTCCCGCCCCTCGAAAAGAGCACGGCGAACTCCACGTGCCGCCCCTCCCTGTGGTACCCGACGACGTCCCTGTCCTTCGTATCGGGCGTTATGAACATCTCCGCCTCGAGGTTCTTTTCGAGGAGCCTCACCTGGTCCCTGTAGTGCGCCGCGTCCTCGTATCTCGTCTCCTCCGACGCCCTCTCCATGTTCTCCTTCAGGATATCGAGGATCCGCCCCTTTTCCCCCTTAAGAAACATCCTCACGCGCTCGACGACCTCCCGGTACTCCTCTTCCGACGCCTTCCCGGCGCACGGCCCTAGGCACTGCCCCATGTAATAGCTCAGGCACGGCCGCACCGCGTGCCGCCTGAATTTCTCGTCCGTGCAGTCTCTAAGCGGAAACACCTTGTGTATGAGCCGCTTCGCTTTCCTGAGGGCGTCCGATGAGGCGAACGGCCCGTAATAAATAGCCCCGTCCTTCAGCACCCGTCTCGTCAGCGTGAGGCGAGGGAATTTCTCCCTCGGATCGAGCCTCAGCGACAAATAATTCTTGTCGTCGCGGAGCCTTATGTTGTATTTCGGCTTCTTCTGTTTTATGAGGGAATTTTCTAGCATGAGGGCCTCGCGCTCGTTCCGGGTTACGAAATAATCGAGGTCGGTAGCTTCGCCCATCAGATAGGCGATATGCGGCCGCGCCGGCTCCTCTCCGTCGTTGAGATACGAAAAGACCCGGCTCCTTAGATTCTTCGCCTTCCCCACGTAAAGCGACCTCCCCTTCCCGTCCTTGAGAAGGTAAACCCCCGGCGAAGACGGAACCGTGCTCGCCTTTTCTTTATCGATACTCATAACTTACTAAGGTTAAAAAGAATTCCGGTATAGGCAAGTTAGAACAAAGGGTTCATAGAGGTTTAGGTTTCCGATTTATCCTAAAACGGACGATATATGCGTTATTGCAAGAAGCGTAGCGACGAAGCAACCTCTTCTTATCATTTCGAGCATACGCGAGAAATCTCGCAGGCAGCGCCCGCCACACGTCTGCCGCTTTGAATCGCCGGCATTGCTACGTCGAAAAACACACAATGTGTGTGTCATTCCCGCAACGATTCCGAGCAAGCGAGGAACCTCCAAATTTCTGTCATTCCCGAATGCTTGTATCGGGAATCCAGCACGCCTCGCGTGCATGAATCCGACGTCGCGGCACTCAGCCGCGACTCCACCTTTCCGTCATCCTGAATTTAATTCAGGATCTCGTCTTTTAATCCGTCATTGCTGTAGATGTTAAGTAATTCGGGGCAGGAATTCTCCGGGATAGAATAATAAGAGGA
>DAOKYU010000020.1 GCA_035325995.1 Thermodesulfobacteriota bacterium
CTTACCAAGGAGAACTCTCTTTTACAATGGACTAGTTTTTAGGGGGAAGGTCAAAACCCGTCAATATGGCAGCCAAACTTGCCGGCATGTCGGAAGATAATCAGTTATTAGTATCAGATAGATATTACAAAAAGTTACAAAGCGATCTTGTTAGGTTATCCTGTGGTTGTGGATCAGAAAACGGAGAAAAAAAATTGCTATGGGAGGAAATTGACATTGCGAATGATGATAAATTTGACTTCGACAGGGCATATTCATTAAAAAGTTCGTGGTGTCCTACTCATGGTAAGGAATATTGCGAAAATATATTAGTCTTAGATGATGAATAATTATAATTGTTCCCGTTCTATAGATTTCTTCCTTATAAGGAAACGACCATCGAAATAAACAGTATATGTAAGATTTGATCCATTAGTATTAAAGACCAAGGGGCTAAATCCTTAGTAACAAAATTCTTACTGCCAGTAAGAATTGAAAACCATAGAACGAAATTCGTTCTATCCTGAATCCCGTGCTGGACTCCAATGAGCAAAATCTGCCAAATATAAAGATCGCTGAAGAAAAACGGAATTATATAAAATAGGGTATGTATACTGCATACTAAAGATGATTTTTTCTTGTTAGCCACCATCCAATCTGTCTGTAAAATAAAATCCCCGATCAAATGTGCAAGCACCCAATGCATATCCTCACCCTCCCCAACACCCTTCACAAATCCCCGTCGTCGGCGACGTCATCAGAAGCACCCTCTGCCTTATCCCGCACATGGCGCACGGCTGCTCGCTCTGTCTGTCCGCGAAATGTATCCACATAACGTACGGCCTCCCGGCGTGAAAGCTGAGTATAAGCTCCTCAAGACTCAGGCGTGGCGACTCCGTTTGCATCCTTCCGCCTCCTCTTCCGGAGCATCTCCTGGTAATGCTCCTCCATCTTTTCCATGTGCCTCAGTATCTCGGTCTGAACCTCGATCTGGAGATATATCTTCTCGCCCAGGGCCTTTATGGATTCTTCGAGCGACCGCCTCACGTACCACAGCGGCACGCCGTCCGCGTCCGTCTTGTTGTGCCACTCGTGAAGGTCGTCCACCTTGTCTTTTATGGCGGTCACCGACCCCTTCACGTCGCTCACGTGCTCGCTCATGAGAGAGTCGGACTCCCTATCACTGCCCCTCCTTTTATCGAGGAAGTTGAGCACCTCCCTTATCACCATGAGCGCCGCTATCAGCCCGACCCCGAGCTCGAGGATCTTCCCCTCCGCGCCGCTCACTCCGTCTCTCCTTCGAGCATGATGCTCCCGCCGCACGCGAGGAAAAGCCCCGACTCGTGCTTCGAGTCGAGGTCGCCCGTGTGCATGTTCAGCCAGTGGTGCACGCACTCGTGCGCGACGATGTCCAGCTCCTCGCCCTCGGGTACTATGATCCACCCGTCCGCGCGGTAACACCCGCGCTTGAGCGTCCCGCCGCAGTCGACGGCGTTCCCGCCCTTCATGCCCCTTATCTTCGGCAACGGATAGTCGTACTCGCTTAACCCCATGCACGCCTTCACCTTCATGCACGTCTCCAGCACCCTCCCCGCCGAGGGATACGTCACTGTTTCGTTCCCGACGAGCTCGCCCTCGTATACTATCTCCGTCGCCGGCGTCATCTCCTTTGTTCCGCAACCTGCAATGCCTGCGGCCGCAATCAACGCTGCGCACACGCAGACAAAATTAATCTTCCTCATCGCTCCCCTCCCCTTTCACCGGCACAGGCGTAAAATCGAGCCTCTCCGATGTCTTGAATACCCCGGTGTAGTTGAGCGCCGCAACCAATGTATCTACAAACATCGAGACGAGGTTAAGCAGCTGCATCTGCCCGTCCGGCGCCCGCCCGAGAAAATAATCCTTCGTATCGAGAATGTTCCCGATAATGCTCATCACCCGGGACTTCCGCACCTCACCCCGCTTTATCCCCGTGAGCACACTCTCTACGTCCATCACCGTCTGGATGATCAGCGGAATCAAATCGGGCGCTATCCTTAAAAGCTCCTTCCACATACACAATCCTCCTTCGCGGACTACGTCCGCCTTTTGTCTTTCAATTTTTATTTCCTTTGGGAAAAGGCGGTGATTCCGAGCGAGCGAGGAATCGGACCCCGCAACCTTGAAACGCAAATGTTTATCCAGTACCGCTCCAAGCCTGACTATATATCGGAAGTCCAGCACCATGCGCGCACGAATCCACTGTCGCGGCAGTGGCCGCGACTCCACACATCTGTCATCCTGAACTTGATTCAGGATCTTGTTTTTTTCTTTTGTCTTTCCATTTTTCACCCCCCTTAGGAAAAGGGGGGGGTACGGGGGGATTTTGTAGTTTCTTTTTACTTCTCTCTCCCCTAATAGACCAGAAGATTGTTATTCCAACTTCAAGAAGGAGATGCCAGGCGTACGTAAATCCGCAACAGAAGAGGCGTCTGCACTACACCTGCAGCGCACCGGATGGATGAATCTCACTTCCAGCTACGCCGAGAAACACACATAAGCGTGCAAAAAAAGAAAGCCCGGCAAAAAACCGGGCCTTCTTTCTCCATACCTCTACAACCACCGCCAACCTATATAACCTGGTCCGAGCTCAGGTGAATACCCTGAACGGTGTATGCATCACCGTTCACGACAGTCGCCTGCGCCGGGGCTTTCATGCCCGAAAGCCTCTGTGTGCTTATCGGATAGTACGGGAACTCGGCGAATGTCCCGCCCCTGATGCCGTCGGTCACTTCCTGCCTCTCCACGGGCACATTCACCCCGAATGCGCTTACCTCCGCCTGTGACGCGAGCGGGAAAAGAACCCCCGCCGTCAACACCGCCGCCAATATAAGCTTCCTCATTGTAAAACCTCCTGAAAGCGTATTTACCTATTTAGTCGCATTTGCAACTAATTTGGATTCAGGATTTCTCACACCATTTACATTAACGGAAAATCGAGTAACGGCAGGCGCTTGGCTCTCATACGGCGTTCCCGAAAAGGCCGGGATTCTTTCTTCCAAACTTTTTTATCGGACGCTCCCGGCCCGCGATCCGGCTAACTTTTTCGAATGTGTAACCTTCGCCGTCCTTCCGGCATCTAAGGCGCATTCGCCGGCTCTTTATCCCCCTGCTCCCTGTTCTTCACGAGCAGGGCGGTAAGCGCCATCGCCAGTATCAGGGTCTTCGTCTGGAGCCCGGCCGATACGTCCACGCCGAATTCCGACAGGAGCCCGTAAAGAAAATCCACCGCCGCGCCGACGACCCCCGAATACACCGCCTTGTTATACTGCGTGTTCAAAAGGCTCGCCGCGCTTCCTTTAAGCTTTTCCACTCAGTCTCAACCCCCTCGCGTATGCCGCCTGAAATGCGTCCAGCCCGTGGCTCCCGCCGTTCACGAGCCGCCGCGCCTTCCTGTAATCTCCCCTCGCGAGCGCCTCGTCGATCGCACCCCTCCTGCTGTGGAGGTAATGCGCCAGCGCTCGCGCCGACACGACGGGATGCTCTATCAGCTCGGGCTTCTCTTCGAGCGGAATCCCGAGCTCCTTCCCGGCCGCCGCGTAATTGAATCTCCCCGTGAGCTGCACGGCGCCTCCGCCTCTGTATTTCCACCCGTCGGGCTCGCCCCTGTTGCCGAGGTCCTCGCGCCCGTCGTAAAGATCGAAGAACCTCCCGGCGGCTCGCCCCTCATCCGAGGTATTCCACCGCGACGCGTACTCCCTCACACAGATATTGAAATCCCCGGCCTCCGCCGCGATAGTCGCGAGCGCCATCAATATCATGCTCCCGTAATCGAGCCCGCGCTCGTCGAGGGCCATGTACACGACGGGCCAGTTCTGCCTTACGTACGCCCCGTTAGCGTGCGGCAAAATCCTTGTTACAAAATTGCTTGTAAATTTTTCCAAACATGCTAGATTCATTGTTTATATAGAGAGGGCCGCGGCGCGTTTAAAGGAGGTAAAGGAGGATGCTATCCTGCTTATTACGCGCCACGGCCCCTATTCTTTTTCATCCCCTCGATTTATTCCCTGCTCGCACCCCTTTCCAATTCGCGTATCCCAGGTAATTAGCGGCGCTCTCTAAATTTACTCAGGCTTTGTTCCGGCTTTAGCCCCTTCGACCCTCAGAGGCTCCTGCACAGTCTCAAAGCCTATTATTTCCTTACCACCTACCCCTTCCACCTCTATGGGCTTCTTCTTGACCCCGTCCTTTGGCATGCGCATTTCGCTTATCTTGTCTACGTGCGCTTCCTTGGCAACAATTGAGCCTTCCTCAATCTTGAACATGGGCCTGTGCGTATTGTCATAATCGACGAACTCGCCTCTTAGCATCCATTCCTCGCCGGGCGGGACAATCGCCTTCTCCATGCCTTCGCGGTACGGTTCGAAGCGTTCAAACGCGAGCCTGTCCATACTGCCGGTTTGGACAATCTCCCCGGTAGCGCTATCGCAAAGTACATAATTAATTTGCTCCTGCGCCTTCTCTATTTCATCATCGGTAAGGTCTTGATACAAATCCCGCATTCGTTCTATTTCCATATATCACCTTCGCAGTTCCAGCAGTCTGAGATTGAGATTCCGGCCGGTATTACCCGACGCCCCGAAATTAAGCACGACGGAATACGTAAAAGTTCCGGAAGAGCTGATGTTATCGACATAAACGCCCGATGCCCCGCCTGTTCCATTCGACGGGAAAGAGCTGGCGGCAAACGGATTCTGTATGGTGCTTACCCCTCGCCTGAGCTGATGGCTCCAGGAGCTGAAACCCGTTCCCGTTTCAATAGACATCGAGAACTCAACGCGTATCCGGGTTCCGGATCGTTTCGTAATCGACGTGCTTATGATAGTCGTGCCGCTCGGACTCAGTGCGATGGAGGAGACAACGGCCTCTACTTTATTCGTAATCTCGTCGTTTTCTATATCATTTTGCAGAATATCCCCGGTCCCCGCGCTCACCCTGCTCGTCCATCCCGAGCTCGAGCTCACTGGATTGCCCGAATGGTCCTTCGCCCTCACCCGGAGCCATCTGGTAACGGTGCTCGTGAGACTTCCGGTGTTGATCTCGATCTCGTACCTGGGCGTGAAGCTCGAATCGTTCAAATGCGTCACCACGTCCTTTATGACCGGACTGCCGCCGCTTGACGACGTATATATCTCAACCTCGTAATGCGATACGTCCGTCTCCGTATTTCCGTTCCAGGTCCAGATAAGACGGCCGAACTTGGAATCCCCGGAAAGTCCCGCGGGAGCCGCCGGCGCCGTCGAGTCTCCCCCCGCCACGTAACCGCTCCCGGAGTTATCAGCGACGACTCCCAGCCCCTTGAGCTCCCCTGTCGCGTTCAGCGATTCGATCAGGAAGTCGTACACCTGCCCCGGGACGAGCCCCTCTATCCGCGCCGATGTCGGGAAAGTCCCGGCCGATCTGTACGCGGCCACTCCGTCCGAATGAAGCTTCACGCTCACGACCGCCCCGCTGTAATTGTCCTCGGGCGGAGTCCACGTTATGAGCGCGAAGGGATGCGCCGTGAATCCGACTATCCCCATCGACATGGTCACCGCGACGCCCGTCACCGGGTCGGGCATTGTCTGCGTATAATCCGGCGCTATGTCGAACGATTCGTCCGACGGCAGCTCACCGCCCTCGTCCGTCACCGGCACGTACGTATAAGGTGCGGCCGAATACGGCACGAGCGTAAGCGAATTCGACCCCGCAGGCGTAGAGCTCACGGCCGCAACCTCCCACGCGCTCCCTTCCAGCCCGAGCGTCGGCACGCTCACGGTGACGCGTTCCCCGCGCCTTACGGAGCCCCCTTCCTGTCCCGTCTCTATAGCCATCCGCCTCACGGCCGCGGCGAGACGCTTACGCCTGTAATCGAGCCACCTGTCCGCCGTCTCGTGGTCGTGGACGAACGGCAGCGTAAGCGCCCTGTCCACCCCGCCCGCGCCCGACTGCCTTTCGATCTCGTGCAGGTACAGGTCCGACTCCTTGTTATTCTTCCGGTACCTCACCTTCAGATTCTTCACCCTCTCACCCGAATGCTGATGCGTAATTTCAGGGCTCCCCGTCAATATGTTGTTCCATCCCGTCTCGTCCCCGAGGCCGAAGCCATGGGCCGGCGGCTTCGACCCGTCCACGGTTATCTTCACGGCGTCCGCCTTCGACAGCACCATGTCCCTGAACGATAGCAGCCCCTGCGACTCGCCCGATCCATTAAGTATATCTGTTATAGTTGTGTTATCTGTTATAGCCCCTTCGCAGAGCATGTCACTGATATCCGTCAAGGCCGCCGCCGTGTCGAAAGAGCCCGAATCTATGTCCAGTCCGAGCCCCCACACCGGGTTCGAGAGAATGCTCTCCACTGCCCTTACGACGTTCGTCTCCGCAGTAAGGCCGTTAACGTCCGCGTATATAGCATCCGTGCTCCCCGAAGTCCCGAGCCGCTTCTTGAAGCGGATGAACGCCAGCCCCTCGTACGGCGAAGCCTGCGAGCCGTCGTAAAACCTCCACTCCCTCAATCGATAGTCGCTCCCCGAGTTCGGCGTCGGGCTCCACGACGCGTTGACAGTAACCCTGTTATTTGCCGAATCGTACGCCGTCACGTGCCTTATCTGCCCCGCACCCGTCCCGGCCGTGATCTCCACCCACCAATACCTATACCACCCGTCGGGCCGCCTGTCCCCGGCTTCGAGGGTAAGCGTCGTCGAAGTCGCGGGCGCAGCGTCCCCCTCTATATCGTCCAGCGCCTGGTCTTCCCTATAAATGGTGAAAACGTCCGTGAAGTTCCCTCCGCCGAGCCCCTCACCCTCGCCGATTATGTAATCGTACTCACGCGCCGCCTCGTCCGCCTTTATATAAAGGAGCGGCACTTTTACAGACCTGCCGAAGATCACCGGCACCGGCCTCCCGAGGTCGTTCGCGACCACGACGTCGTCAAAGCCCGAATCCGCCTCCTTCTCCACTTCGACGACGTCATTGAGCGTCCGGCGCGGAAGCTCCTCGGTCAGTGCAACGGCGTCCATGTCCTCGATACTGACAGTGCATCTGTGCGACAACGTCCACTCCGTCACACGTCCCTTCCATTCCCGAACGTCCCCGGTTTCGCTCACAAAGAAAAGACGCACGTAAGCGTCCGTCAGGTCAAGCGAGCTTATAAGCCCGTCGGAATTGTCGAGCGAGAGAGTAACACGCTGAAACCCCATAATGCCGAACCTCTCTCCGAGCTCCGCCTCTTCGAGACGAGGCATCTCCAGGAGCCGCCTCTCGAAAAACGCCCCCTCCGGAAACGCCCCGGACGGCATCTCCGAGCTGTTCACCTCGGCGTAGATCGTCGGATACTCGTGATCGCTCCTCGCCTCCAGGAAATCTATCGACCACTTGAAGCTATAGTCGGAAATGATTATCGAGCCCGCGCCCTGCACGGCAATCTGCGACTGCCCTTCGAGCGCGGAAACGCCCCTTATCTCTCCAGTGCCTTGAACGCCGACTTCCGCCCCGCCGAGGAGCGCCGCCAAACCGCCGGCAATCGTACCAGTCGCATCGATCTCAACCCCCGCCGCACCTGTGAGCTCATGGTCGAGGTTAATCTGTCCCTGCCCCTGTATGTCCACAGCGCCGGTGCCTGATAGATCGATAAGTGCAAAAGGCTCCACACCTAACGCGAGATAATGAAACGTGTTATTCGCAAACTGTCTTTGATATTGGAAACTTGTATTGTTTGCCGGGGCGCGCATAAGCACGTTGTTGTCTTCTGAACTATCCCCGTTCGTGTCGTGGGCTAATACATGCGAATTCTGCGCGTAGGGTATGCCGTTGAACGAGCTGCATCCCCCCGCCGACGCCGCGAACCCCACCCCCGTACAGGTATTCTGGTTACCGCTCACCTGCGGATTTCCGTACCCGATAGATAGGGCCTGCCCCCCCGTCCCCCCGCCGCTCCCCGTCGAGCTAACCCCGCGCCCGGAAAACAATACTGCACGGGGGGACTGGTCTGCCAGGTTGATGTTACTCGCCGTCGAAGTTGCGGTTGCTTCCCCTACTTTTGCCTTTAGTCCGCTTCCTCCTAAGTGGATATATCCGAAGTGATACGTGCTTCCCGCCACAGTTGACCAGTTAAGGCGAAATGTCGAGGCCCCGGACGGGTTGTGAGTCGAAAAAAACGCCCCGAAAGAGGTCGAGCCCGCCGAGTTACCAGCTTCTATAGCAAAAGAATTGCTCTGCCTCCACGCAACGGTATTAGTACTGTCCTGAACAAAGAGCGCACGCGACCTCGAATTGCCGTTGTTGTCGGAAAACCCAATCCCGTACCCGAAACTGTCTAGCGTGCTATTAAGCGACGTAATCCCGCCGCCGTTCCACGTTATTAGAGCCTTCCCGTCTGCTACGCCGGTATAGTCCTGATTCCCCGTAGAGGTCGGTACCGTTCCGGTATCTACTCGGGCGCTAAAATCGTCCCCGCCTATCAGGAGATAATACATCTTCGTCGGCAGGCCGCTTGCGCTCAAAAAATTCAGCGTGAAACTGGACGAACTCCAGGACGAAAGCGACGCCCTTTTGACGGTGTTCCCGTTTGACGGATTCATTTGAAACAGGCACCCGGAGGTATAAAGAAGCCTTTTGGCCGTATAGTTCGAGCCGCCGTCCTCGCTCGCCCCGACTCCGCACCACTCCCGGGTTCCATCCGCCGCGCCGAATGCCATAGAGCCTTCGCCCGCGTGGAAAGCGTTGTATTCGTTGCCGCCAAAAGGCAGGTTGTCAAATATTTGGCTCGGCGTAAGTAGAATCAGGAGCTTAGGCGTAACCCCTAGATTGTGGTTGACAACAAGACTCCCCGCCGACGTGCGGCAATCAAACGACCCAAAATCAAAAGCTGGCATTAATTACCCCCCGGCGTAACGTGCTCGCAGTTATGGATTGAACCTGTGGAAAAGCCATTTTTCACCTCACACTGCAGTAATAACTAATCCACCATCGATCACTTTATACTCGTCACCGTTCAGCACCTCGGCCGGGCTGTCCCACTCCCCGAACACGAGCACGTTCCCCGAGCTCGATGCATCGTAAAGCCGCCACTCCTCCGTCGTTCCGAGGTCTGCGCCCGCCGTGCCGTAATCCTCCTCGTCGGCGTTCGCTATCTCCTTCGACGACGCCGGGTCGAAGTCGGTTTCGCTCCTCGCATACCCGCCGCCGGTGAACTCGTCCCCGTTGTCATCCACCACCGCCAGATAAACGCTCGACGGCATCGTGTAGGACGAAACCCCCAGCATGTGATTCACGATCAGCGGCTTCAGGTAGTCCGAGAAGTTATCCTGCGCGATGATCTCTATCGCCTCGTCCAGTATCTTTGGCGTGGTCCCGGTCGGAAAATTCCTCGTCGGAATCGAGAACCCGAATATGAAATTCCCGCTCGTCTCCGCGTCCCAGATGCCCACGTGCGTCACGGTTATCCCGCCCGCCGGCGCCTCGTCGAACGTTATGTCCCCGTCGTTCGTCGCGGGCACGCCTGCCGACGCCGCGTTCCATCCCGTGGCCGGCTGCTTCCTCACATATCCCGAGTAATCGTGCTCGTTCGCGCCGTTCAGCCCCGGGTCCCCGTCGTGTATCGACACGTAAACCGTCGGCATCGTCCACGACGCCCTCCCCGTCACGTGATCCAGTATCTTGTTAGCTCCGTATGTTCCTAGTGCCATAAAGCTCCGTCCTCCTTTTGCCCGAAGGCAGGTTTCAAAAATCTATCCTTTGTCTTTGTTCTTCCCCCCCTTAGAAAAAGGCCTGTCGCGGCGCTTGTCGGGGCGTAGCGCTGCGAAGCCTGATAGCCTCGCGTAGCCGGAGGGGTCATGGGGGATTTATCTTTTCCGTCCTCATACCTTCCCCCCTCCCTCCTGCGGGAGAGGGATAAAGGGTGAGGGGGCACCTTATACTTGTCATTCCCAACAATTCCGAACGAGTGAGGAATTGGACGCCGTTATCCTACTGCACAAACGTTTATCCAGTACCGCTCGCAACTTACTTTCTTTAGCAATAATGCTTGCTTGTCGGTCGAAGCCTTTTTATCGGTCGAAGCTTTGGCGTAGTCCGAGGCGTAGTCCGAGGCGAAGTCCGAGGCGGAGTCCGATATAGGGAAGCCATTCTTTATAATTAGTCATCCTGAACTACGATTTCGAGCGAGCGAGGAATTGAGAGCCCTTGGCCGATTGCAAGAAAGTCCTTCCAGTACTGCTCAATAGCAACTCAAACCAAAACTTTCAGGATCTCGCTTTTATCCTTTGTCTTTCCATCTATCTTTTATCCCCCCTACACCACCACCTCGAACAGCACCGTCCCGAAATCCGCCGTATTCACCCCCGGCGCGCTCACGCTCGCCCGGAGCTCCCCCGTTTTCTTCACGAGATACGCCTGCCAGCTCTCCCCGAGGTTAAAGTCCAGGAACAGCGTCGCCGTCGTGTCACGCAGGAGCCCCGCGGCCTCTTCGACCTGCGGTCCGCGCATGTTGGTAAGCGCCTCCGTCTTTAGCGCGAACGATATCATCATCGGCGGCATGATCCCGAGCTTTATACGCTCGCTCCGCCCCGTCGGAAACTGGTTCACGACGACGTTGCTGTCGGGGATAGCATACTCCAGCGGATACTCCACCCACGTCGCCGCGTCGAGCTCCGCAACGTTAACGGGCACGCAGAACGTCCCGATCCTGAAGTAATCCGCCCCGTCCACGGGCGACTGCGCCGGTATGTATATTCCCAGGTACCGTTTCGACGTCAGGGTCAGATTATCGACCCGCCTGTAAACGCCGTGCATCGGGTCCATCTCGACCGCCCTCTCCCCGCCGACGTCCGCCCACCCGCTTGCGCCGTCAGCCGACTCCTGGTACTTGAACGCCGCAAAATTCACCCAGTCGAGGTACGCCGTAATGTCCGTCCTCGCCTCGCCCAGGTCGATCACCACCCTCTGCGCCGACGCGACTGTAGCAGACCGCCACGCCCTCTGCGGCGACACCCTCGTCACGATATTCGACGCCGGGAACTCCGCCGCCTCGCTCGTCGCCGACTCCACCGCCACATCCATAAACCCCTTCGCCAATCTTCTATTCGCCATTCCGCCTCTCTCTTTATTCTCTGTCATTCCCGCGCTTGTCGCGGCGTAGCCTCGTGTAGCCGGAGGGTCTGTGGGGATTTGCAAACCGTGTCCCCGTCCCTGCGGCTCGCAGCCGCACGCAATCGAAGTAGCAGCGCTTCACGTGATTTTAGCAACTTCGGCGCTACGTCGAAAATCCCATCATATTGCAAGCCGCCACACGCGGCGCAGCAATACCCCTCCGGGCCGTCAAAATTCGCGTTAAGAAAATCGAGTGAATGAGCGTTAAAAATCCGATGTGGGGCTGTGGGCCGGTGGAGGATTTAGCGAAGGAACGATGATTTTTAGCAGAATTTTTCCCGGCCCGTGATTTTTGCTACTTTTCATCAAGGAAAAGTAGAAAACCCCCGCACCATATTGACCAGCCAGCTCAGAACTTCCCCTTCAGCTAATGGAAACTCCCAGCAGTAAACAATCGAAGTAGCAAGGCATTGCCACAATCACCAGCCGCGCTTCACATAGTTATAGTCTCAGGATATGCTACGCCTAAAACCACTCATACGTGGCTGCCTTTCGCCTTAACCTTTAATCCCCTCTTCCACGCAGTGAAGAGGGGCCTATTTACCCCATCCTCTTCGCGCCCGCCTCCTGTATCGCGCTCCTGAGCCGCCCGCCCTGCCTTATGCTCCTCACCAGCATATTCTCTATCTCGTTCCCTATGCCCGCCACGGTCGCGCCCGACCCGCCGTTCACATTCACGCTTATCGCGACGCTCATCTCGTTCTTCGCCTCTTCGAGAACGGCCCTCCTCGCGAGCCCGCTTATGTGCCCGCCCTCCCCGGACAACTTCTCCGCCAGCCTTTCCACGAGCCCGCCTGCCGCGCCTCCCCCGGCGCTCATCCCGGCGAACTCTTCCATCATCGACGTTATACGCGCGCTTCCGACCCTGTCCGCAAGCTCCGTCAAGCGCCCCGCGCCGACGAGCTCCCGGCCGAGCCTCGTAACGGGCCCCGTTCCTTCTATGCTCTCGGCGAACGTCTCCAGCGCCCCGCCCAAAGCGCCGCCGAGCCCGCCCGTCATCTCCGCCGCGAGCGCCATGTGTTTCTTCATCGCGCGAACCTGCGCCTCCGTGACGACAGCCTCCGTCCCGTGCAGCACTGCCAGCGTCCCCCGGCCGAAATCCCTGAGCCCGCCCGAGCCGCCGTTATATCCGCTCAGGCTCGCGAGCGCGTCCGAGATATTCGTCAAAAGCCCCGTCTGCTCCTTCAAAGTAACGAGGTGCTCCTCGGCGATCCCCGCAATCGCCTGCAATCCTTCCAGCTCCGTCGCGAACCCCGTAATGCTCGCCTCTTCTAACTGCGCAAATCTCTCTTCGAGAATCCGCATGTACTCCGTCCGGATATACTCGAACAGCTCCTGCAGCTCCTGCGACGCCTGGAATGTATGCTCTGCTATCTCCGCGTCTATCGCGGTCATCTCGGCCCGCATGCTCTCTATCCTGGCGTCTATGGCCTGCAACTGCGCCTCGCTCTGCGCCCGGGCGCTCTCTATTCGCGCGTCGATGGACGCCAGGTGCGCCTCGTTCTGCGCCGTGAGCCTTTCGATCTCGGCGTTTATTTCCTCGACGCTCCTGCCCTGGCCCCCCGTCATCTCGGCAAGGCTCGAAAGCCCTCCCGTAACCTGGTCGAAGATAGCTACGAACTCGGGGCTGTTCACCCCGAACGCCTCCCCCGCCGTATCGAATATGGTCTTGAATGCCTCTTCCAGCTGTCCCGCTAGCTCGAGCTGCCGCTTCGGGTCCGCGGTTTGCGCAAGCTCACTCTGGAGCCCCGCTATTCTCGACTGGAGCTCGTTCACCTGCTCGACGCCGGTCAACACCGACTGGGGCGAGAACAGGATACTGTCGAGGGTCGCTCTTATGGATTCCGTAAGCCGCGCGAAGTCCTCCGCTATCCCCAGCTCTTCGTTGAGCGCGTCGATGCGGGCGTTGAAAGCCTCCTGGATACGATCCTTCTCCCGGTTCAGGCTGTCTATCCGGGCCTGCGTAGCCTCGGTAATAGCCTCTTTTTCCCGCGTAAGCGCGTCTATATTCTGCTGTATCGTCTCTTTCTGGATCTCCCCGGCGGCCACGAGCGCTTTATGCGCCTGCTCGAACGCCGCCTGCTCCTGCGCCAGCATGTCGTTCGCGATCCCCGCGAGCTGGTCGAGGAATCCCTCCTGCTCCGAAAGCGAAAGGTCCCCCATGTTCGCGTTCAGGAAATCCTGTATCTGCGACGCCGCCGTGTTCAAAAACCCCGTCGTATCGACAGCCGACCCGCCCAGGCTCACGATCGTCGTATTCATCTGGTTTATCTTCCCGATAAGCCCCGTTATAGCGCTCGTTATCTCCGCCATCAGCGACACTATAGCGTTCCTGAGGTCGGCGTACGCCTGCACGGTCTCGGCGTCGATCTCCGCGTTCTCTATCATCTCCCCGAGCGACTTCCTCAGCTCGTCGATAGACGGCACCGCGTCGAACCCGAGCTTCGCCGAAAGGTTATTTATGCTCTGTATCGTCTGCCCTATGGAATCGTTCACGTTTCCCGAGACTATATTGAACGCATCGACGAACGCATTGAACGTCGCGATGAACTCCGCCCCCACCTCGGCCCGGGCCTCTCTCGACCCCGCGGCCTCCATGTCGGCCATGAACTTGTCGATCAGTCCCTGCGTCCCTTCGGCCGAAACCCCGAGCGCACGGAACGCCGGCTCGAAGAACGATTCCCTTATCGACGCGAAGAACTTCGCCGGCAGCTCGCCCTCGATAAACGCCTGGAACTTCTCGGCGATCTTCTTCCCCTTGGCGTCGAACTCTAAAAGCCTCTCCCCCGCGATCACGGTATCTATATCTATCTCCGCGCCGAGAAGCGTCTCGTTAAGCTCCCTGAACATGTCCGTCGGAAGCTTCGCTATTATGTCCTGTATCCCCTCGATCGTCTCTTCTATGCGCTCACGTATGAGCTCCAGTATTTGATTACTGCCGCCCGCGCCGATTCCGACTCCTCCGCGCTTCACGGACACCTGTCCGATGTTATCCATGAAGAATTCAGGATCAAGGAATTCGGCCACGACCGCAGCTCGTTCCTCAATGTCATTCTTTACCTCGTCAAATTCGATATCGAGACGAGGGGTTTTTTTGAGGAACGGCGCGATTATTGTGAAAGCCAGCGCAGCCGCAGCTAACACTGCTCCGACTACGGTAACAGCAGCTCCTGCGGTTGCCATAAATCCCGGCCCGGCTAATTCGCCAATTATTGGCACACCCAGCGGCCCGATTTCCCCGGTAAGACCAATTCCGGGAGATACAATCCCTAACCCCTGCCCTAATGTGGAGAATGCACCCCCGCTTCCGAAAAGTCCCAAACCGCTGCCGACAACACCAGCCCCCTGTTGTGCGATATCAGCCGCATTACCCCCTCCCCCCGCAGCTTGCGCGGTTTTTCCTATTCCAAATAATCCGCCTATGCTAATGACGATCTGCCTCGTCGCGATGGCGGACACCATATCCAGGAATGATTTCAGTATGGATTTAAAGGCGTTCTTCGCCACATCCGCGAGGGATTCAAACTTTCCGGTTACGGCATTATAGAAGAAATCGCTAAAATTCTGACTCATGTTCGAGAGCGTATCAGCGAAGAAGTCCGCCATCAGCTCGCTGTTGCTCTCGACATTCTCAACGAAGTCGACAAATCCCTGCTTTATGCCATCAAAAAATCCCCCAGTATTTTGTACCTTTTCGATAGTATCGACATACCCTTCTACACTACCGCTTGCTTCATCAACAACTGTGCTAGAATCTCCAATTCTTTGATTCATCTGTTCTTGAGCATGAGCGACATTTTCATTACTCTTTGCTAGGTTCTGCAAATTTGGATCAAGATTTGTGATCCTTTCAGATTCATTCTTTAATTGATTCACTGTGCTTTTCGTAGATTCTGCAAACTCACTCTGTGCTCCCGCACCGGCAACTAACCCATCCCCAACCATTTTTAGCTTGCTATCAAGGCTTTGCAAATCATCTTCAGTAAGTTTTATTTTCTCACTTCCTTTCTTCAACTCGCCACTTTGTTCTTTTATAGTCTCGGTTAACTGTTTATTAGCAATGGCGGCTGTGCTCCGGCTTTCACCCATCTCCATAACTGCTTGAGCATTATCTTTGGAAATAATTGCCTGTTCTTGGTTTATCTGGTTAGTCTGTGCGGTAATCTGGTTGCCTTTTTCTTGAATTGCTTGCGTTTCTTGAAGATTGCCTCTGAACAACTTCATCAGCTCATTAATTTGCTGTATTCTTTCCGGTTTAAAAAAATTAGCAGCTTCAGGATGTTCAATTTCTAAAAAATCTTCAAAATTAATCGTTTCACCGCGGCTTCTTTCAAAACTTAATGCCAGTTGTGCTATGGTCTCATTTGCGGCACCGAATATAGTGTTCTGTGCCTCGGCGACAATCTTGTCAATCATAGCGGGGTTCAAACTCTCTTGAACGGTTAAACCTAAATTGGCAAAATTGATCTGCGAACGTATTTCATTTTCATCAAGCATCTCTTCAATAAGAACAGTTGCTACACCTCCTATTGCACCGATTAGAGCTCCAGATAAAGCTGCTGGCAATACGGCAGGTCCGCCTACTGAACCCACAGCTGCTCCACCAACAAAACCAGTGCTTCCACCGACTAATGCGGCTAATACTAGTTTTTCATAAGTAGAGGTCTCAGGAGCTTTAAAGTTTGAGGCTGTAAAACTCGCATTCTTTAGTGCCCGAGAAGTGGCATCATTAAGGCCTTTCTCATATTCTGACACTGATTCTTGCAATGGTTTTTGTACGTTATTTTTAAGTTCAGAAACTTCAAACGTCGATTTCACATAAAATTCGATATCAGTCATATTTTGTTTAAATGCAGATCCTTACGACCCGCATTATTCTCCATTGATATTTTTTTATAAACCTTAAATAGGCAAGCGTTAACTAGATTTTTATCCTTAATTCTTTATAATAGTCCAATGCAAAAGCTCATCAATTTGTTAATCATGAGTTTGTTTCTCATTTCTTGTCAGTCGAACAGTCAAGGCTCAAAAGATATTGAAGTACTTAATAAGAAACGGAACGAATTCGCTGAGATCTCTAAAAATTCTACTGGTGCAGTCGAAGCACATTGGCAAAGTCCTTCGGTTCTTGTCTTAACTGTTAAACAAGATTCTCTTAAAGAGAGCGTAGGATCCGGAATAATGGGAGAAAATGGGGAAATATATGTTCATGAAGCCTTCACTATAGCTGTAGCTCAGGCAACTCTTGGACGTAATATGACTGGTGAATTAATGTGCGTTAAAGTCCTGTACGAAGACGGACAAGAAGTTGCTGCAACTTGTGCAGCAAAGCAAGAATAAATGTCTTGCAACATTCCCACCAGAAACTCATTACGAAACACTTATAATTTCACACCGTTTCCACGTCTTAGCTAGAATTCTGGTACTCTATGGTTTAAAATTATCCCATGAAATTTAATGTATTTGTGTATATGTTATGCGTCGAATGTAAAAAGATTTATAAGTTTGATTTTGGCACAAATTTTTTTTTAGCAATAGCTCTTATTTGTTCTTCACTTGGAATGTTCTCACCATTTTTCTATAACGACAGCTATCATCCTAAAACTAAACTAGTAGTTTCAGCCATAGCTATACCTTTTTTTATATTGGGTTTTATTATTCTGAGTGGTATCAACAAAAAAGAACGAAACTGCAAAGTATGCAATGGCAAGAAAACGCTCATAAGACTCGACACACCCAAAGCCATAGAAATTATAAAAGAGAACAATTTATCGCTTCCCGAAAAACCGGTAGAACCGCCAAAGCCCAAGCTCCCCTGGCAAGTGGGTTAATCTTCACCGTTCCCGACAATTCCGCCATTCCTAACCCCCAATACACATTCTGTGTATTAATAGTCCTATAATAGTCTGACTTTTCCCCGATTTTAGTCCTATAAAAGTCCTATATTTACACAATCTGTGTATTTAACCCACTTTTTAATACACAAACTGTATATAAACCAGTCCCCAATACACATTTTGTGTATTTTTTTCTTTTATCTGTCATTCCCAACGATTTCGAGCAAGCGAGGAATCGGACGCTGTCACCTTACAGCACAAACGTTCATCCAGTACCGCTCTCAACTTACCACCTTTAGTATCAAGGCTTGTATCGGGAATCCATAATCTGTCATTTCGAACCGAAGCGTGAGAAATCTCTCCTTATATATATGCAACCCTCACGCCATATATATACAACCCCTCACGCCGCAAGCCTATATTCCCATTCCTCTTTCTGTATCGTCTGCCCTATGGAATCGTTCACGTTTCCCGAGACTATATTGAACGCATCGACGAACGCATTGAACGTCGCGATGAACTCCGCCCCCACCTCGGCCCGGGCCTCTCTCGACCCCGCGGCCTCCATGTCGGCCATGAACTTGTCGATCAGTCCCTGCGTCCCTTCGGCCGAAACCCCGAGCGCACGGAACGCCGGCTCGAAGAACGATTCCCTTATCGACGCGAAGAACTTCGCCGGCAGCTCGCCCTCGATAAACGCCTGGAACTTCTCGGCGATCTTCTTCCCCTTGGCGTCGAACTCTAAAAGCCTCTCCCCCGCGATCACGGTATCTATATCTATCTCCGCGCCGAGAAGCGTCTCGTTAAGCTCCCTGAACATGTCCGTCGGAAGCTTCGCTATTATGTCCTGTATCCCCTCGATCGTCTCTTCGAGCTTCTCCTGTATTATCTCCTTGATCCTGTCGTTCCCGCCGACGCCGAGCCCCGCCTTCCGCTTGACGGATATCTGCGCTATATCCTCCGTGAAGAAATCCTCGTCGAGAATCTCCGACACGAGCGCTGCCCTACGCCCCGTCTCCGTCTTTATCGAATCGAAATCTATATCCAGCCTCGGAGTCTTTTTGAGGAGAGGAGCAAGGAAGGTATACGCAATTGCCGCGGCTGCCAGCACAGCTCCTACCCATGGTAACGCAGCTGATAGGAAACCCGGCCCCGCAGCTGGTATCGACGATATTCCCGATAAACCAAACGTCGCCGCCCCACCCGTCGGAACAGTTCCGACAGAGGAAATCCCGGTAAGACCGAGTGACGCACCTACGCCCGAAGCGCCGCCCGCAGCACTTGCACCTGCTCCTATTGCGCTTATGCCTCCGCCTAACGCCGCTCCTCCCGCGCCGCTGCTGAACATACCAGCCAGGTCACTGCCAACTCCCACCGCTTGTTTCCCGAATCCCAGGTAATCTGTAGCGCTGGCTCCCTTCGTGCCGATACCAATCGCTCCGGCTATGGAAATAACTATCTGCCTCGTCGCTATAGCCGCGACCATATCCAGAAACGCCCGCAGTATTGCTTCGAACGTCTGCTTCGCAAGATCCTGGAGGTTATCGAATTTGCCGGTCAGGACGTTATAGAATAAATCGCTGAAATTCTGAGACATCTCCGTAAGTGTATTTGCGAAGAAGTCCGCCATAAGCTCGCTGTTGCTCTCCACGTTCTCGACGAAGTCGACGAACCCCTGCTTTATCCCGTCGAAGAATCCGCCGCTGCTCTCCACCTGCTCCAGAGCCTCACCGAATTGCTCCGCACTCGCCCCGGCGTTATCCATAACGGCACTTCCATCTGCAACCGCCTGTGTCATATACTCTTGCGCCCCTGCAAGCTCCTCACTCCGGGCACTCAAATCCCCCGTGGTCGAATTCAGTGTGCCTAATGTCTCTTCTGCGTTGCCGGCCTGATCAACCACTCCTTTTAAGGCATTTTTATCAAGGTCTTTAGTTTTCTCCGCCGCCTCCCCAGCCGCCGAGCCAACCCCAAGAAGCTCCTCCTTCGTATATCCGAAGATCAAAGCTCCGTCTTCAAAACTGGACAGGAAATCGATCATTGCTTCGCCGGCCTGCTCAGTTTGTTCGATAGTACCCTGCAGACCGCCGCCATTTAACTTATCAAAGGGTTCCTGGGCATTTAGCAAAATGTTACCGAGGTTCTCTACTTGACTTATTAATTTTTCATAAGGGTCTGATTTCTGGAACAGCTCCGCAAATGCTTCATCCTTGGCAAGTTTTAAGTTTTCAAGTCCTTCTGTTATTGCTGTAATTCTTTCACGAAGTTTCTGTTCTTCTTCTGCAGTTAATACCCTTGACCCCTGTTTATGCCTTTCTAACGCCGCTTCTATGCCTCTCTTCTCAATTAATAAACCAATGCTCTCTATACTCGCAGCTAAAAGCTTAAGATCAGCCACTACCCGTTTGGGAGTATCCTTGACCTCAAGAAATAGGTTTTTTAAAAGCTTAGAAGATGTCACTCCTCGTTTTAATAGCAATCCAATGTCAAATATATCCTGCATGTTATTTTCATTCTGGATATCCCTGATCGTTTGCGCAATCTCTTTGAGTGCCTCATTAATTTTGGCTGCATCGCTTTCTTTAAATGTGAGGCTTATGTCAAAGGTACTTTTCTCGGTCATCTTTTTTTTAGATAAACGCATCCATACACATGACACGTTTCATCCTGCTCCTTGGTTAGTTTTTAATTTAGTACAGATTAATAATCTTCTATTCGGAATGAAATCAACTATATATAGAGGCTTGCTTGCCTATATTCATTAATATTTTATTAAGCTCACACTATTGGAATTGAACACGTATTCCATTATAATTCGTACATGCAGAGAAATGCTGAGATAATCAAGATTTGCTTATATTGCTTACACTCAGGCGAGCCAAAACGCATTACTTATGATGATAGTCTCATCACCTTAGCTGGTTTCTTCCTAGGGCTAGGTTTTATTTGGATTCCTATAGAACTTTCTAAGCCCTTCGTTCTCGATTTTGAATCTTTATTTTTACTAGCGTTCCCTGTTGGTTGTTTCTTGATCGGAACTTATTTGATTGCCAGTTGCTTTAATGTAAACAGTGATGCATGTCCGAAGTGTCAAAATGGAAGGATGATTGATCACATAAATAACAAAACGAGTGAACTAATTGAACAACCAGTCACTGAAATACCAATTAACAATATCTTAGCTACGCAAAAGATATGTGTTGAATGTAACTACATAGGCAATGAAATCCGCGATACAAAATTTATTTTAATTGGAGCCTTTTTTTTAATTTTTATAGGCATCACTTCATTCCCTATTTACTACACGAGCTCAATCATACATGCCTTAGGATCTATTATCTGGTTAATCTTTGGTATCTATATATTGATATCCCACCTAACAAAGAGGAACAGATGCCCCAACTGTATAAAGAAAAAAACTATGATCCCCCTCGACACCCCCCGCGCTCAAGAGCTCATCAAAGAACACAACCTCACAATTCCAACCAAATAATTTCTCCTACTACATAAATACACATTCTGTGTATTAATAGTCCTACAATAGTCTGACTTCTCCCCGATTTTAGTCTTATAAAAGTCCTATATTTACACAATTTGTGTATTTTCCCCTTCACTTCTGTCATTCCCGCGCGCAGGCGGGAATCCATAATCTGTCATTTCGAACCGAAGCGTGAGAAATCTCTCTTTATATATATACAACCCTCACGCCGCCATCCTGTACTCCATCTCTTCCATCTCCTTGATCCTGTCGTTCCCGCCGACGCCTAGCCCCGCCTTCCGCTTGACGGATATCTGCGCTATATCCTCCGTGAAGAAATCCTCGTCCAGAATCTCCGACACGAGCGCGGCCCTACGCCCCGCCTCAGTCTTTATCGAATCGAAATCTATATCCAGCTATCTCGCCCTCCCACAATTGCTTTTTCCCGCTCTTCCTCTAAACTTTTCCACATGCGGCTCTTCATCCCGATCCTGCTTCTCGCGATAACCACGCTCGCCCCGTCTCTTGCCCTCGCTGACCCTCCCCCCTACCAAGACATCTGCGAGGTGGATTCCAACTACCTCTGCACATCCAAAGGGAAAAAGGCCTACGTCAAATCCGGCCGCGACAAAACATCCCTCGGTAAAATCGTCGCCCTCGTCTGGCTCGACAGGGGCGAACCCCTCTCGCTCTCGCCGCGGGTCGAAGCCTGCAAAAACGGCTACTACTACGTTATCGCCCCCACAGGCCAAAAATCCGACCGGTTCCTCATCGACACAATCCTCGTCGAAACCAAATAACACGACTCCGTCATTGCTGTAGATGTTAAGTAATTCGGGGACAGGATTTAAGGAACTCTGCC
>DAOKYU010000021.1 GCA_035325995.1 Thermodesulfobacteriota bacterium
GTTCCTGCCTCTCCGGCTACGGCTTCACCTACGCCGCGACAAGCGCAGGAATGACGGAAGCGGGTGATTCCTCGCTCGTTCGGAGGCCACGGGTATCGGAAGCGCGGCGAGTGGTAGAGGTAATACGCCGATACTTCGAATGTCTGTGAAGACCGTCCACCGGCGCGGCGTGCCGTAGTATGCCGGATTGTGTTTCAACTTCGGGAGAGCGGGTGTATAATCGGGTAAGCAGCCAAGATCATCTTGAAGGAGGTTTGCACGATGGGAAAGGGTATTTGCGCATTGATTCTCGCGGGCGCTTTTATGCTCGGCGCGTGCGCGGCGCAGAACGCTCAGCAGGATGACGGGTTCGACGTGAGCATCTGCAACAACATCCCTGTCGGGATAGAGGCGTACGAGGCGATGAATCCGGACAGCACGCAGGACAAGATAAGCTGCGCCGATCTCGAAAGGTGTACGGACATAATGGGCTGGGACGCCCCGCCGGACGTGCCGTGCACGGGGCCTTGAGCCCGGGGGCGGAGACTCTCTTCGGGGAGGGGTAAAGCGAGGTCCGGGATTCAATTGATCGGACGTGCGAGCCTCGCCCGCCGGTATCCCGCGCTCGGGGTGCGGGGGAAGAGATTGCCGCGGGTGCTTCGCGCCCTCGCAATGACGGATAAGTAATGCGGCGGGATACATGCTGTCGGGAAATTCATAAGGAGGGTTTTATGGGAGCGAGGTACGTTTTGGTTTTGATGGCGCTGGGGGCGTTTACGCTGGCGGGGGTTGTCGCCGGCACCGGCAGGGCAGGGGCTCGGGGCGCGGACTGCGAGGCGCTGATGACTGCTCTCGGCGAGGCGGAGAAGGGGGTCAAGGAGGCGTGGAAGGCGCAGAGCAAGGCGCTCAAGGAGTGGGAGAAATATTACGAAGAACTTCACGCCAACACATACGCCGGGACCGAGGAGCCGCTCGCGGATACCGTGGCTAAGTGTCAGGCCGGAGGCGGGGATTTTTGCGAGAGGGCGCTCGACGATTACAACAAGATAGCGCCCAAGGAAGAGGCGGCGAAGAAGGCCCTCGACGGGGCGAGGGCGAACACGCACCAGGCGCAGGCGGCTCTCGAAAAAGCGAGGGATGCCGTGACTGCGGGGAATTGCCGGTAGGCGCAGGGTGTGATTTTGGCGTGGCATATTCCGAGGCTATAACCACCCGGAGCGCGGCTGGTGATATTGGCAGTGACGCCGCCACTTCGAAAGCTGGTAGAGGTTGCGGGGTTGGAGGCTTTGCGGGGGACGTTCCGAGTTAGCTGGTAAATGAGGAGTAATATCTCTCTACTTTTGACTGACCAAAAGTAGCACACACGAAGTGTGATTTACGACGAAGTACCTTCATGGATTTTTGCAACTGAAGTGCGAAAGGTGGTAATAGAAATGCGCCGCTACTTCGATTGCGTGCGGCTGCGAGCCGCCGGGCCGGGGACACGTAGTGTCTTTTTCGGCATAGCGCGATAGTTGCCAAGACCACCGGAAGCGCGTCGGGTGGTCCTAGCCGAGCGCTGCCACTTCGAATTCCAGCGGGCGTGGCCCGCTGGCCCAGAGTGGTATTGCTGCGCCGCGTCCGGCTACGCATGGCTTCGCCGGACAGGCAGGATGACGGATTAAAAGAAGATTGCCGCGGTTGCGGAAGGCGCTCCCTCGCAATGACAAAAATGCTTGATGGATTGCTGGCGGTAGTGGATTCCCTACCCGGCTTCGCCTGCAGGCTTCGCCGCGGCAAGTAAAGACATTCGGGAATGACAACTTCATATCCTGCGCCAGTGGTTGCGGAATCGGGCGGGCGCTGTTAAGATGTGGGCATGCCTGTGAGCAACGATAGTCCCTCCGGCACGAATTTATTCAGAATAATTCCTCTATATATAGTGATCTTCATCGGGTTTCTCGGTTACAGCCTGATGATCACGATCCTTACGCCGATGATCCTCGACGACAACGGGGAGATACTGGCGTCGCTGCCGTTCAAGGTGGACAGGACCATAGTGCTGGGCGTCGTGCTCGCGCTGTATCCGCTGGGGCAGTTTTTCGGCTCGCCCGTCATGGGTGCGCTATCGGACAGGTTCGGGCGGAGGCCCGTTCTGCTGGCGTCATTGGCCGTAACGACGGCGTGCTACGCGGCGTTCGCGTATTCGATCGAGCTTAAGAGCCTTCCGCTTCTGATGCTGGTGTCGATCGTAACGGGGCTCGCCGAGGCGAATATCGTCATCGCGCAGAGCTCGGTCGCGGACGTGAGCACGGCGGCGTCGCGGAGCAGGCTGTTCGGGTACGTGTACCTGAGCGCGAGCAGCGCGTATGTCGTGGGGCCGCTGCTCGGAGGGAAGCTGGCCGATTCGTCGATCGAGCCGTGGTTCAGTTACGCGACGCCGTACTGGGCCGTGTTCTTCCTCCTGGCGGCGACGCTCGCATTCACGTTCGTGGTATTCAGGGAGACGCATCCGCTCGAGTCGCGGAGGGCCGTGAGCTACACAGAAGCTTTTACGGGGCTTCTCAGGGTTTTCGATCCGGGGAGGACACGGATTATTTTCTTCGTGAATTTCCTCGTGTATTTCGCTGTGTTTGGATTTTTCCGTTCGTACCCGATGTATCTCGTCGACGAATTCAAGATGAACGTCGAGCAGGTGTCGGACTTTATCGCGTGGGTGGCCGTGCCTATAGTGCTCGCAAATTTGTGGATCACGGGTTTTCTCGCGAAGAGGTACGAGCCGCGCGTGATAGCGAATTATTCCATCGCGCTGTTCGCGGTGTTCATGATCGCCGTGGTGGCGCCGTCGGAAGAGAACGCGCTGTGGGTGACGCTGTTCCTGGCGGGGATCGCGCTGGCCGTCGCGCTGCCGGCGTGCGCGGCGATGCTTTCGATCATGGTGAGCGAGCGGGAGCAGGGCCGCGTTCTCGGGAGTAACCAGTCGCTCCAGGTAGGCGCCGAGGCGCTTTCGGGGTTTGCTGCGGGGTTCCTCGCAGCCGTGTTCTTCAAGCTGCCGCTTATCGCGCTCGCGGGAGTAGCGACTGTTGCCGCCGGGGTGCTGGCGCTCAGCGGCAGGACGGGGAGAGAAAGGGAAAAGACTCCGGGAGACGAGACGGATTCCGAACTGGCGATAGATTGAAAGACATTCCTGGAAGCCGGCTCCGGCTTCGTTATATCGCCGGCTTCTCGTGCTGATACAGGTTGTTCCTTAACCGGGCTTTTCTCCACTCGCGGAGTGATGAAAATGCACTGTCTTTTGCGTTCCTCTTAACATGATTTTCCCATAAATTAAATATGTAAGAGTCGCGGAATTTTTGATATATACTTAGCGAAATATTGGGTTGGTTCACCCGTTTTGCTTTCGCAGTCAAATCCATCAGGAGGTGATGATATGTTCAGATTGGGCGGTTTTTGCTTGATATTAGCCGTGGCGGTGGTGATGTCGGCCGCGGCTTTCGCGCAGGGTAGCTCGGACGAATCGTTCGGCGGCGCCGACTTTCTGTTCGTGCAGACGGCGACCGGAGTGACATTCGCGGACGGCAAGATGACGCTGACGGGGCTTTCGCCGTCGATGATTTTCTTCTCCGACAGGCCGGAGAGGATGGCGGGGCACGTGCCCGTGACGCAGTTCCTGAAAATGTGGGACGAGGGGAAGGACAGCTTCAAGAACGATCCGCCGAACGCCGCCGTTTCGATCCTGGGAGAAAAGGAAGGCGGCACGGACGTGATCGTCGAGATCTCGAACCCGTCGCTGGGCGAGAAGGGGGATTTGACCTATGACGTGAGAGTCCTCGACGGTACGCTGCCGGAAAAGGGCGGGCTTACGTCAGTGGTTATAGACTGGTGGGTAGGACCGGCCGGCGCGGTTTGCTGGAGGAATTATTACACCGGGTTCAGGCATTGCCGTTTCCCGGGGCCGTATTACTACGGGCCGTATCCGCGCCCGTATTGGGCTTATTGATTCGGGTTTGAATTAGTAGACAGATTTTAGATTACGCCGGCGGGCCTCTGCTTTCGGGCGGGGGCTTTGCCGGTTTTTTTATTAGGGTGGGCAGAATGACGGATTAAAAAGAGGGATTGCCACGGGTGTTTCGCACCCTCGTAATGGCAAACAAATACTTGACTGATTGCCGGTGGAAATAGATTCCCGATTAAGACTTGATACTAAAGTAGATTGGTTGCGAGCAGTGCTGGATAAACATCTGCGTAAGAAGGTAAAGGCGTCCGATTCCTCGCTCGCTCGGAATCGTTGGGAATGACACACACGTACGTGTGATTCTCGACGTAGCGAATTCACGGATTCTAGGTGTCTGAAGCGCGGCGGGTGGGAATCGCATGGGACCGCTGCTTCGATTGTTTGCGGACGCTGTCCGCCTGTTTTTTCCGATTGGCTGATATATAATTCTGCTGACAGAAAATATCGAGCCTTAAATAGAGGTGTCCTCATGGGATTTATCGCGAATGTGCGCCGTGGTATCGAGAGCCCGAAAGAGGACATTGCGGCGGGCCCTCGCGGGCTCGGGTTTCTGGACGCGTTTTCGATCGGCATCGGCGGCATCGTGGGCGGCGGCATATTCGCCACTCTCGGGCTGGCCACGGTCGAGTCGAGAGGCGCGACATTTATATCCTTCCTGATCAGCGGCGTGGTCGCGCTGCTGACGGCTTATTCCTACGTAAAGCTTTCGGTCGCTTTCCCGAGCAAGGGCGGGACGGTGACGTTCATAAACAAGGCGTTCGGGCCGGGGATATTTTCGGGCAGCTTGAACACGCTGCTCGTGATGAGCTACGTCGTGCTGCTGGCCGTGTATGCGTATGCGTTCGCGAATTACGCGGCGGCCACATTTTTCGCGAAGGAGGATTTCGACTTCTGGCACAGGGTGCTTTTGACGGGCGTGATGGTCGTGCTCGCGCTCGTGAATTTTGCGGGGCCGTCGCTCGTGGAGAAGTCGGAGGGGTTCTTCAATTTCAGCAAGCTCCTTATTCTGCTGGTGTTCGTCGTCGTGGGGCTGGCGGCCACGGGGCTTACGTTCGACAGGCTCGGGCCTTCGGACTGGGTGCCCGTGCCGAGGATGGTCGCGGCGGGGATGCTCGTTTTTTTGAGTTACGAGGGGTTCGAGCTGATCGCGAACGTGTCGGACCAGGTTAAGAACAGGGAGCGGAATCTGCCGCTGGCGTATTACGGATCGGTCGCGACGGCGATGGTTTTTTACACCCTGATAATAATCGTGGTGCTCGGGCACATGACGTTCGGGGGCGTGGAAGGGGCGAAGGGGTACACGCTTTCGGCGGCGGCCGAGATATTCATGGGCAGGTTCGGGTTCGTGCTGCTGGCGATAGGGGCGATACTGGCGACGGCGTCGGCAATCAACGCCGGGCTTTTCGGTGCGTCGAAGCTGCCGCTGATGCTGGCGAAGGCGCACGAGGCGCAGGGGTTTTACGAGACGGAGGTGAGGGGGAGGTATCCCGTCGGGCTGTTCGTCATCACGGCGCTCGTGCTGCTCATCGCAAATTTCGTGAACCTGCATTCGCTTTCGGCGGCGACGAGCACGGGATTCATACTGGTATTCCTGATGGTGAACGCGGCGGGGGCGTGTCTCGCGGCCGCGACCGGCGCGAAGAAGTGGGTGTGTATGACCGGGGCGGTGGTGTGTGCGGTCGCGCTCTTGATTCTGTTCGTGGAGACGGCGAGGGACCCGGAGAACAGAAGGGATTTGTGGTTTATCGGCGGGCTGATGGCGCTGCCGGTCGTGTACCAGGCGGCGTACAGGCTGGGGGCGAGGAGGTGATCGGGGGCTTCGATAAAAACGCTTGATTGATTGCTGGAGGAAGTGGATTCCCGACCCGTCTTCGCTTCGGACCTCGCCAAGGCTTCCACCTTCGCTGAAGCTACGGTGGACAAGTCGGTCGATAAAAGGCTTCGCCGGACAAAGTCGGCAGACAGGCAGGATGCCGGATTAGAAGAAGATTGCCGCGGTCGCGCGGGGCGCTCGCTCGCAATGACGCGCTGAAGGTGACCCCTGCATTGATCCTCCCCCCGGGAGGGGAGGAAGATCGGGGATTATAAATGCGGCACGCTGCGCGGGGCGATGGTATCGCTGCTGCGCCGGGTTCGCGTGTGCCCGCAGCGCCGCTTTTATTGTATCGGCATCCCTGTTAGAATAATCGGACATCCGCAAGGGTGGGGAGAGCACATGATACTCGTTACCGGCGCTACGGGCAGGACCGGACGTAGGGTCGCGCGGCGTCTTTCGAAGTGGGGCTACACGTTCACCGCGATGGTGAGAGACCCCGAGAAGGCCGCCGGTTTGAAATCCAAGTCTATCGATCTCGTCCAGGGCGATTTCGGGAAGACCGACAGCCTGAAGAGTGCGCTCGAAGGCGTGGAGCACGCGTTTATGCTCTCGCCGGACTGCGGAAACCAGTTCGAGCTCGAAAAGAACTTCATCGACGCCGCGCGGGAAGCGGGCGTCAAATACCTCGTTAAATATTCGGTAATCGGGGCGAGCCCGGATTCACCGAGCAGGCTTTTGCGCTGGCACGGCGAGGCCGAGGAGTATTTGCGTGCGTCGGGTCTTAGGCATACGATAGTGAGGCCGAGCGTGTTCATGCAGAATTTTTCGACGCACTACGCGCAGTCGATAAGGGAGAACAGGGAGATAAGGCTGCCGTTCGGCGAGGCCGGGTGCGCGTGGGTGGACGTAAGGGATGCGGCGCGGCTGATAGCGAAGCTCCTTACGGAGAACGGGAACAGCGACGGCGTGTTGACCGTGACGGGGCCGGAGGCGTTGACGGGGAACGACGTGGCGGAGATATTTTCGGACAAGCTCGGGAAGAAGATCGAGTACGTCGACGTGAAGCCGAAGGAGTTCAGGAAGGACCTGGTTTCGTACGGGATGCCGGAGCAGGTGGCCGAAGCCGTGTCGGAATTGTATAAGCTCATCGGGGAAGGGCTTTGCGATTTCGTGACGGATACGTTTTACGAGGTGACGGAGAAGCAGTCGCGGACGTTCGAGGAGTTCGTGGACGATAACCTGTCTGTGTTCTTGAAGAAGAAAAAGAAGAAGCACGCATAAAGTTGTTTTCGATCTGTTCCCTTCCGAAATATTATAAGCGTCTGAAGCGCGATTTGTGGTTATGGCAGTAACGCTGTTCATGAGATTGCCGCGGTCGCGGAAGGCGCTCCCTCGCAATGACTGGAAAACTCTTTGAGTATTGAGTCGGCCTCGATGTTTATACACTTCACTTTCTAAGGCCAAGTAATGCGAGCGTGGTGTGGCCTGCTCAGGAAGTGATGCGTGGGCCGAAGTCGCTTTGCCAGTACTGATACGTTTCCACATCCATCATCGTGAGCTTGCCCCACGAGCCGGCGCCCGTGTCGATGTTCCAGAGGTTGGCGCGGCGGACGGGTTTTCCGTCCGGGTATTCGTTGATGGTTTTCGTGTGGCCGATGAAGACGTCCTTGTAGGGGAAGTTTGTGCAGCGGAGGGCGTGAACCACGGCGTGGACGGCATAGGTGGCGCGGTCTGTATAGTAGACCGCCGGGTCGGGCTGGCGGTTTACGGGGAAGCGCCAATCGATGCCGGCGTGAACGAAGAGGCGGTTCTCCTCGTCGACGTGGTAGAGCGTGGCGGCGCTGCCGACGAAAGCGGCGTGGATTTTCATGCGTTTCCTGTCGGACTTGGTTTTGCCGCCGTCGTAGGAGAGTTTGATGGCGGCAAGGTCTTCCTGGCGCCAGGGGCCGAGGCGTTTGCCATTGCCCCATTCGCCGCGAAGCCACGAGAGCGCGAGGGCGTCGTGGTTCCCGAGGCACCAGACGAGGTTCTTGACGCGGATGAGCTCTTCGACGCAGCCGGCGGAGTAGGGGTGGTTGTTGAAGACGTCGCCGATGGCGATGAGGCGGTCCCTGGCGGGGTCGAACTTCGCACGTGAGAAGACTTGCCGGAGGGCAGGGAGGTTGCCGTGAATGTCGCCGATGACCAGAGTCCGCATCACTGCTAGTATTATCTATACTGAATGGATTTCAAGACGGGGGACGGGGAATATTGCGCGGGGCGGGAAGGGGTGTCATGATAAGCGTGCGGCGCGTATGAAACCGGCGCGCGGCACGGGAGTTTATAATGACTGAAGACTGGAACAAGGAGGAATTGCCATGAAGACCGATTTTTATACGAAGGCAGTTTTGACCGTGATCGCGGTTGCGCTGTGGGGGATTTTGCTCGCGCCGTTTTTCGAGACGAAGGAGGTGGGGGCGTCGAGCGGGGTGATGGACGTGAACATAAAGCAGATCGATGGGCGGCGCGTGAAGAGTGTGCTCGATGTGAACATTGCAGAAGTGAGCGGGAGGAAGTTTTTTGAAGGGGTGCCGGTGGATGTGAAGAAATAGGGTGAATTGCCCCCTTTTCTTAAGGGGAGTAGAAAGAAAAAGGCTAAAGATCAAGGTTCTCTACTTTTGCCTGACCACACACGTGGTGTGATTTTCGACGAATCACATTCAGAGGCATATGCATCGGAAGCGCGTTTGGAGGTTATAGCGGAAGGTGGCTACTTCGATTGCGTGCGGCTGCGAGCCGCCGGGCCGGGGACACGTAGTGTCATTTTCGACGTAGCAACGAAGTTGCTAAAGTCACTTGAAGCGCGTCAGGTGGTAATAGCAAGACTGCTGCTACTTCGGAATCCTGCACGCGAGGCGTGCAAAATCATCGTTCCTTCGCTAAATCCTCCAAATACTATACCCCCACCCTGACCCTCCCCCTGGGAGGGGGAGGGAAGAGTAAGGCAGGTCGGATTTTTAACGCTCATGCACTCGATGTCTTCGACGTGGCAAGGCTGGTGATTAATTGGAACAGACGACCGGGCGTTGCTATGAATTTCCAAGTCGGCTACGTCGAATTCCGGCACGCGAGCACACGTATGTGTGTTTCTCGGCATAGCAACGAAGTTGCTAAAGTCACTTAAAGCGCGTCCGAAGAAAATTACAACGACCTTGCTACTTCGAATTCCTGCGCACGTGGCCCGCCGGCCCGGGAATGTATTGCTGCGTTGGGGGCAGCTCGCAATTTTATGTTTACGGAGTGAACAGGGGTTTTGTTGGGAGAGAGGCGGCGGTATTATTAGCGGATACAGATTGACAGGAGCGACTGGATGCCGGGATTTCACCGAGTGCCCGAGAACGGGCGCGGGCAGGACGAGATAACCGAGATTTTTCGGAAGCATTGGGACGTGTACAGGAAGATACTGGAGCACGACCACATGTCGCACAGGGCGGCGTACGAGAAGCTGTGCGAGATTCTGAACGAGGAGGGTAAGCCGTTTTCGTTTGCGGACCTTGCGTGCGGGGACGCGTATTCGTCGTCGCGCTGCCTGGAAAGCACGGGCGTCGCCGACTACACGGGGATAGACCTTTCGGAGTGGGCGCTCGGACTTGCGGAGAAGGAGCTCGAAAAGGTGCGTGCGAAGAAGCGGCTCGTGCTCGGGGATTTTGAGGAGTTCGGGAAGTACGTCGATGCGCCGCCGGACGTCGTGTGGGTCGGATTGTCGGTGCATCATTTGCCGACGGAGGAGAAGGGACGGTTTATGAAGACCGTCCGGAAGGAGGTTGCGCCCGGGGGGATGTTTTTGATTTATGAGCCGACGCTGGAGAAGGGGGAGAGGGTGGAAAAATACATCGACAGGTTCAGGGATGTCGTGTCGCGGACGTGGACGGAGCTTACGCCGGAGGAGCTCGAAATCGTATACGAACATGTGGCGAAGTCGGACCTGCCGGAATTGCCGGAGGACTGGATCGGGCTCGCGCGGGGGGCAGGGTTCGAGTCGGGGGAGGTAGTATATACGGACCCGTTGGGGCTTTATAGTGTGTTCAGGTTCGGGATGTGAAAAGTGGGAGAGGAGAAAAGTCTAAATCCCCGTAATGGATGAAAGACAAAAGATTAAATCCCCCTTGTTCCCCCTTTTTCTAAGGGGGATAAAAAACTAAAGGCAAAACTATTTCTACTTCTGCTTGACCACACACATACGTGTGGTTTTCGACGTAGCACGTTCTGAGACTTAAGCATTGGGAGTGCGGCAGATGATAGCAATAATGGCGATTCTGCTTCGATTTCCAGCGGGCGTGGCCCGCCTTTGACAAGGGCGGGTAATAGCGGAATATTAATCGCATGGGATTTCGCCCCGAGGAGGTGCTGGCGATTGGTTTTCCGCTTCTGACGGGGGCGGTTTTGGCCGCATTTTTCCCTATAAAGCTGAGGAACTATTTCGCCGAGGGAGAGGTCAAGACGCTGGGGCATGGGCTCACTCCCTATACGTTCAAGCCGATCCATTACCTTTATATATTCGCTCTGTACATGGCGTGCGCGCTGTTTCTGACTGCTGTTCAGGCGTATTTGCTATGGGTCCTGACGGACAACCCTGCCGATTATTTTTCACTCAGGTTTACCGATTACGTTATCTATCCCCTGTTGCCGTCGGCCATAATGGCGGTGCTGCTCATGCTGTTCGTGTTCTCGCTGATTTTCGTGCGGAGGGGGGAGGACGACGTCCGTAAATTCCTGCTGAGGAATTACGAGGGATGGCGTCTCTACAAGGATATCCCGAGGTACAGGGCCGTTGCCCTTGCGGCTGGTATCCTCTGCGCGGGGGTGAACTTCTGGGTATATAATATATATACCAGTGTGACGACGGAGGGAATAGTGTACAGCCAGCCGTTCGGCCTGAAAGCGGAGACGGTGCCGTTCGGAGATATATGGTACATAGAGCTGATGGAGGATACGCGGACGGACGAGTCGGGGAAGGAAGAGGATTTTATTACGTGGCGGGTGAGGATGAAGAGCTGGAGGTATATACGGACGGAGAAGTTTTTCCTTTACGGAGCCGATTCGATTATGCAGATCGACGAGATGCTCCGGGCGGTGGACAGGGCGAGCGGCGGGAAGGTGCCGGTTATCGTGACGTACAACAATAGGGCGGGGGCGATCGTGGATATATCGCTCGAAGATATGATGAAGGGGGTGAACGGGAAATGAAAAAGTTTGTCGGTGCGCTTGTGATGATGCTGGCCGTGGGCGTGGGGGCGTATGCGGCGGACATGGAGTATATAAAGTATGTGAATATGGGGTATGGGTATTCGTTCCGGTATCCGAAGGCGGGGTTCGTTTCGCAGGGGGAGCTTGCGGACGCGAGCGGGATGACGCTTTTGTCGGAGGCGAAGGACGCGACGGTGAGCGTCAGGGCGGAGAAGAATGTGGACGGGACGACGCTCGAATACGAGTATAAGGATTTGCAGAGCCCGGACGACAAGCTGCAGCTGATTTATCCGGGGAGCCAGTATTTCGAGATCAAGGGTGTGCGCAACGGGGAGGTTTATTTCATCAAGAAGATTCTGAAGGGCGGCGTGTTTTACACGCTGGAGATGGAGTATCCCGAGGCGAAGAAGGGGGAGTATGGGGAAGTGATGAACGGGATTGCGGAGTCGTTCGAGGTAGGGCCGGGGAGGTGAGGGGGAGGACTATGAATATCGATAAAAATCTCTCTGCAGTGTTTATAAAGCAACTTGAAGAGATACTACACGATTACCAGCAGATAGTAGATTCAGATTACCCTGTAGAAGGAGTTCTAGAACTCACAACAAGATCAAGAGCAGCTATTGAACGTATTGTGCCTCAAAGCTCTCCGTATTTTAAACAGTCTGAAGATATGCTAAAGACTCAACATCATGTTCTTGCACTTCAGGCTATTATTGGTGTTGTAAGATCATTACGCCATGATATATCAAAAGGTTATTTGCAAAACTTTACCGAGCTAATTCATGGCGTATTGTTTGTGGATTTCCTTGAGATGTCTCATCATTTGCTGAAAGAAGGATACAAAGACGCAGCTGCAGTGATAGCAGGAAGTTCATTAGAAGCTCACTTGCGGCAATTATGTGTAAGAAACGGTATTGATACAGAATATGAAAGAGAGGGTGACGTACGCCCCAAAAAAGCTGATGCCCTGAATGCTGAGTTAGGAAAAGCAAAAATATATTCTATATTGGATCAAAAAAGTGTTACTGCATGGTTAGACTTAAGAAATGATGCGGCTCACGGACACTATGATAAATATGTAATAGAACAAGTATCATTAATGATATCAGGAATCAGAGATTTTATATTAAGAAATCCGGCTTGATTTTATTTAGATCCTGAAACAAGTTCAGGATGACTACTGGCATACTATCAATTTGCTTAGCCTTCCACAGTATTTAATCCGCTAATTTCTTTCCAGCTAAAATTCGGGTCTTGTGAGGTTCCAGAGTTTGGGATAGTTTATAAATCAAGGGATATACTTTATATAAATGCTAGAAGGGATATTGTTTATGGGTATATGCTTGAGGGATATGGAGGGGGGAGGAAGGAAAAGATGGCAAAGGATTAAGGTAACCCCCATCCTAGCCTTCCCCCTGGTAGGGGGAAGGAAGTGGGAGGAAAAGAGAGATTTCTCCTGTTTAGATTTGAGGTATTTCCGAGCAGTACCAGATATGCTTTCTTGCAATTGATCTGGGGCGTCCGATTCCTCGCTCGCTCGAAATCGTTGGTCGGAATGACAGGATTAAAGGAATAAGACGAGATTCCGAATCAAGTTCGGAATGACGACAAAAAACAATAATGACAGATTGAAAGGCGGGATTGCCGCGGTCGCGTAAGGCGCACCCTCGCAATTGTAGATGTTAAGTAATTCG